>CAMWRV010000056.1 GCA_947176745.1 uncultured Muribaculaceae bacterium | reverse complement strand
CGAATATCTCGCCAAGGTTATGAACGAAAGTTAAATTTCATGCGCCGGCCCTGACGTTTTATGATTATATGTTTCAAGAACGCATGCCGTGGAGTTACAGCGATTTACTCGAAGGGAATGTCATATTATTAAATTTTTGGGCTACGTGGTGTGGCCCGTGTGTAGAGGAACTAAAACCCGAACATCTTCCATTGATATTGGAAGAGTTCAAGGAATATGACAATTTTGTATTTCTGCCAGTTAGTGTAAACCACAATAATCAAGAACTGCTTAATTTCTTCCAATCGCCAAGAGGAAAGGAGTTGGGTTGGTTAGAACACAAGACTGCATGGGATAAGAACGGTGAGTTTGCATCAGCCCTTTCTAATGGGGGTATCCCTCTTACTATTCTAATCGATAAGGATGGAATAATACGCTTGAATGAAGCCGGTGCCTTTTTGACCAAAGAACAAAAGGCAAGGTTAAGAAGCAAAATTATAGAATTACTTCGTTAGAGCTTGTTGTTTATACCTGTGAAGAAAACGAGGTTTTTACCGAGGGGCATAAGCAGTTCTCGCATCGAGCACATCGTGGCACCGGTCGTAACAAAATCGTCGGACACGATTATGTTGCGTTCCTTGGGAGCTTCTTTGCCAAAGGTAAAGACCGCCCCGACACGATGGTTCTTGGCCCGCCAAGCGCTTCACGATAACGAGTGGCACTCGGCGAGATCTTCGTAGAACGGAATGCCGAGAAGTGAGCCTAAACGAGCCGAGATTAGCGAAGCGAAGTTGCGCTCCTTGTGGCGACGGTTCTTTGCAAAGCAAAGCGACTTAGTCGATGAGGGCGAGGTAACGATGTACCAGTCGCCGGTGGCGAGCGAGCCGCAGAGGCTGTCGATAAGCACGTTTACCTGCTTGCCCTCGTTCTTGGCAAGTTCCTTGTCAACGGTAGCTCGGTCGAAGTCGTAGCCTCCGACATAGCCTTTCAGTGAGATTTGATATGAGGTTTTAGGCATGGCAATATTTCCGTAAAGCGAGAGCAATGGAAAACTCGTTTGCATTGCCGAGCGCAGGAAAAATGCGCCTCGCGAAAACTAACTTTGCCACGAAGTTTCCGCTGTTTATAAGAGGAGGGAAAGACACGAAAAGTCAGAGAATTTTCGTAACTTTGTACTCTTGAAATCAATATGAAGGAACTGGAAACATATAATTTATATATAGATGAATGTGGCGATCACTATCTTGCCACATACGACCATAATTTCCCAATTTTTACTTTATGCGGGATTTTGGTGCCGATGAAGCAGCTTAATTCGCTTAAATCGGCAATAGATGATTTGAAGCAGGAGTTTTGGCAAACGACCGATGTTATACTACATTCCAGAGATATAAGGAAATGCGAGAAGCACTTTCAGATATTGTTTGACAACGAAATTAAGCAACGGTTTTATGCGCGTGTCAATGAAGTGCTTGCACAAAGAGGCGTATATATAATAGTGTGCTGTTCAGTGTTGAAAGATGACTGCATCAAAAAACATGGTATCAACGCAGATGTTTATGGCACATCTCTGAAATATGTGCTACAACGAAGTATTTTCTGCGTTGATGATTTGAACGCGGACGGAGGTAAAATCAATATAATTGTTGAACGACGAGGAAAGCGAGAAGATAGCGCACTACTGAAATACTACAATGGTTTACGTGTAACAGGTATGCACTATATCAGCCCTGAACGCTTGGCAAAGCATACCGGGCATTTTGGGTTCAGTCATAAAAAGGAGAATGTATTTGGATTACAGATAGCAGATTTAATCGCTTATCCTATATCAAGATATGTTATGAATCCTGAAAAGAGCAACCCAGCATATGATATAATTGCGCCAAATATATATCAAAGTAATGGCAAGTTGCTTGGCTTAAAGATTTTTCCTGACAAATAAAAAAGGGTACTCTTTCGAGAACCCTTTCCGACCGGGAGACACCCCAGCCCCTAAAATCGTTGCTTTCGCACTCGAAGTATTTCTTTATGGGGAAACTACCCTTGTATGTAGTGCAAAGTTAGTGATAATTTTGCAACCTACAAAATTTCAACGCTCAAATCATATAAAAAGTTTGTTAATCAGCTCTTAAACGACAAGAGCCGCCACGGAGGGCAACCCTTAAAGGGAGAGAGGGTGAACAGGGGTCAGATTGAGCGAAACACGTGATTGTTTGCGCCCATTGAATAGTCGTACATAAACAGCACGCGTCCGAAAGCTTCATAGTCAAAGTAGCGTGAGAGGTCACCCATCTCGCGTTCGAGATTGTAGCCCTCATCAACGATGTGCCGGGCGAAGTCTTCTTCACTATTCCATTCGCCGCAGTAGGGTTCTTGGCAAAGCCAAGCGCTACGCGATGACCTCGAAGTTGTCGAGCTCGTCGTGGAACTCCAAGTAAGAGGGTTCGCCGTCGCAGGGGCTCTTGTGGTCGGCGATGGCTTCTTCAAGGTCGGCTACCGTGTAGCCCAGTTCGTCGAGTCGATTTTCGACTGTTGGAGTGATGTTGAGTTCTCCGAATTGTAATCTCATTTCCGTAAGATTTTACGGGTGCGCAATTTGACGAACACATGGACGAACATATGGACGTGAAACTCTAAACGGACTCCGACAGACTCCGACAGACTCCGAAAATTGTTAAAAACTTTGAAAATTCGGAATATATTACTAACTTTGCACCGCAGACCGTCTTCAGAAGCCCCGGTCTGGGGTAAGAGAGGCGGGATGCAAAGACATATGAAAGCGTCTTCTTTCGCTTGATTCTTGACAACTGGAAATCTGACAGTTTCTTAATTGGAGTCAGGGATGAGGCAACGGTAGATGCCCGTGGATATGTAATTCTATACAACCGGAACGGTCTGCGACAGATCATTCCGGCGAAGGACTACATATACAAGCGTGGGCTTCTGCGTTGCTCGTTCAACTCCAATGGGCAATGTCAGAGCCTCCAGTTGTAGGACGAGCAATGGGTTCAGATCCTACGCTTTTCCTGTATATATACTCAACAAGTACATATACTCAACGACTCAACGACTTAACGACGCCGTCATACACTCATTTGCCACTATTTCACTATCATCACTTAACAACCTAACAACTTAAAAACTTAAGCAAAATGAGAAAACTTACAACTACAATTGCCGCTCTGGCGGCGATCGCAACCGTCGTTCCCGCATCAGCACAGGGCTACAACCGCATCGGCGCGTCGTATGAACTAGAGAGCCTCTCGGCAAAGTATGGCGATGACTACAACCTCAACGGTTTCGGCGTCAGCTACATCCACGGTTTCGGACTCTCGAAAAGCATTCCTCTCTATCTTGAGACAGGACTCAAGATGAGCATGGGCTTCCACAGCGACTCTTACAAAGATTACGGATTTGAGGTAACCGAGGACATCACTAAAATGAGCTTCTCTGTGCCCGTAAATGTCGCCTACAAAGTGAACTTCGGAAACGACATGTCGCTTCTCCCCTATCTCGGTCTGAACTTCAAGATCAACGCGCTTGCCAACGCCAAATACACTGAGGAAGAAGATGGCGACAAATATTCTGAAACCGTCAATCTGCTCAAGGGAGATGATTCGGCCAATGTGTTCCAGCTCGGATGGCACGTCGGCGTAGGATTCAACTTCCACTCGCTCTATGCCGGCTTAAGCTACGGCACAGATTTCATCAAGTTTGCCGAGTATGTCAACTCATCGACATTCAACATCACACTCGGCTACACTTTCTGATCCTCCACGCACTGACATAATGCATATCACTAAGAAAAGAGACAGATCGGCCGCAATGTCGTGGCTTCTGTCGGCTGCCCTTATGCTTGGCGCCGGTCTGAGCGCATGCGGGTCAGACAAATCCGACGAACCCGGAGAGGGCGACGAACCCCCTGTTCCTGCCGAACCCGTGCTGATGACAGCCGGCGATATGGCAGGAAGCTGGACTCTCGTAAAGGATCTTGTGCTTTATTCTGAGACTGATTCTTCGAAAGAGGATGAAACTGTGGACTATTCAGGCAATTCCTATCCGAAATACAAATATTACGAAGTATCGGTTTCGGAAGAGGAAGTTGTGAACTGGCAGGAAGTATCGGTATCGGGCTATCCCATCTCCGACCCTCTGACTTTCACGCTTGACGGCAACAATCTCGTGGACGAAGAAGGCAACCGCATCGGCAAAGTGACCGGCTACAACCTCAATCACTCATGGGACAATCTTTCAATCAACTGGCTGCCCGGATACAGCACAGTAGCCGGCACTCCGGTCATCTCGACCTACATGAAAGACTGATCCGCAGATCTGACAATCACACTCAGCGTACACAAGCAGTCTTTCCCGATTGCTTGTGTACTATTAATTTTCAACTACATACCTATCAACCTAAACATTTTTGAAGATGAAAAAAACATTAAGAATGTTCGGCATGGCTCTTGTAGCCATCCTTCTATCAGTAAATTTCAGCGCGTGCGGCAGCGATGACAACGACGAACCCGCTGACCCCTCGACCCACGATTCCGCCCTTGTCGGAACATGGGAGGCTCATGAAAAAGGTAACGAGTATTCGATAGACGTAACAATGACATTCAATGCAAACGGCTCGTTTTCTGTCGTAGAAGACTACTGGGACAAAGCATCCGGCTCAGAACGCTGGACAATGTCCGGATCATGGACGACATCTGAAAATATACTCACAGTACGCGTCGAAAAGTCAAGCGATCCCGATGATATCGGAATGGTAGATGCGACCCATTACACCGTACAGGGGAACCTTCTTATACTTGGTGAAGATGATTTGGTCTACACAAGAAAATAACCAAGACCCGAAACGTCACAATCGGATTGGAAATCTCTGACCGGACAACGTCGGAAAACAAAACCGGCCGTCGCGAAAAGCAACGGCCGGTTTTTCTATGTCTTTACCTCAGATCACTCAGCGGCACGCTCCTCGTTGAGGATGCGGATCATCTCGATCGCGCTCTTGGGGATGCGTGTGCCGGGGCCGAAGATGGCAGCCACGCCGGCCTTGTAGAGGAAGTCGTAGTCCTGCGCGGGGATCACACCGCCGGCAGTGACAAGGATATCCTCGCGGCCGAGCTTCTTAAGCTCGTCGATCACCTGCGGGATGAGAGTCTTGTGACCGGCAGCGAGCGAGGACACACCGAGAATGTGAACGTCGTTCTCGACAGCCTGACGGGCAGCCTCGGCGGGAGTCTGGAAGAGAGGACCCATATCGACGTCGTAACCGCAGTCGGCATAGCCTGTGGCCACTACCTTGGCGCCACGGTCATGGCCGTCCTGACCCATCTTCGCGATCATTATACGCGGCTGACGGCCTTCGCGCTTAGCGAAATCAGCCACTACGCGGCGGGCTTCCTCGAACTCGGGATCACCCTTTTCTTCGTTGCTGTACACTCCGGAAATTGTTTTGATTACTGCTTTGTAGCGACCTACCACAGCCTCGCATGCATCGGAGATCTCTCCGAGCGATGCGCGGAGACCTGCTGCCTTGACGGCGAGGTCGAGAAGATTGCCCTTCGAGGGATCCTTCACACACTCCGTGATGTCGGCGAGAGCCTTCTTCACAGCCTCTTCGTCGCGGTTCTTGCGGAGTTCCTCAAGACGCGCGCACTGCTCCTTGCGCACCTCGGTGTTGTCGATCTCAAGAATATCGATGGGATCCTCGTGGTCAAGACGGAACTTGTTGATGCCGACGATAGTCTGCTTGCCTGAGTCGATATGCGCCTGAGTGCGGGCAGCAGCCTCCTCGATGCGGAGTTTGGGAAGTCCGGTCTCGATAGCCTTGGCCATGCCTCCGAGCTTCTCGATCTCCTGGATGTGCTCCCATGCGCGGTGAGCGATCTCGTGAGTAAGGCTCTCGACATAGTATGAACCACCCCACGGGTCGATCTGCTTGCAGACATGAGTCTCCTCCTGGATATAGATCTGGGTGTTGCGGGCGATACGGGCCGAGAAGTCGGTGGGAAGGGCTATGGCCTCGTCGAGCGCGTTGGTGTGGAGCGACTGAGTGTGGCCGAGCACGGCGCCCATGGCCTCCACGCAGGTGCGGCCCACATTGTTGAAGGGATCCTGCTCGGTGAGCGACCATCCTGAAGTCTGGCAGTGCGTGCGCAGAGCGAGCGACTTGGGATTCTTGGGATTGAACTGCTTTACGATCTTCGCCCAGAGCATACGTGCGGCACGCATCTTGGCGATCTCCATGAAATAGTTCATCGAGATACCCCAGAAGAACGACAGACGCGGAGCGAACGAGTCGATATCCATGCCTGCGTTGACACCGGCGCGGAGATACTCAAGACCGTCAGCCAGCGTGTAAGCCAGCTCGATGTCGGCGGTGGCGCCGGCCTCCTGCATGTGATAGCCGGAGATAGAAATCGAGTTGAACTTGGGCATATTCTTCGATGTGTATTCGAAGATGTCGGCAATGATCTTCATCGAGAATGCCGGGGGATAGATATAGGTGTTGCGCACCATGAACTCCTTGAGGATGTCGTTCTGGATAGTGCCGGCCATCTCGTCGAGGCTTGCACCCTGCTCCAGACCCGCGTTGATATAGAACGCGAGCACCGGAAGAACGCCGCCGTTCATGGTCATCGACACCGACATCTTGTTCAGAGGAATTCCGTCGAAAAGAACCTTCATGTCCTCTACAGAGCAGATCGACACACCGGCTTTACCGACGTCGCCGACAACGCGCTCGTGATCAGCGTCATAACCACGGTGAGTAGGAAGGTCGAACGCTACCGAAAGACCCTTCTGACCGGAAGCGAGGTTACGGCGGTAGAAAGCGTTGGACTCAGCGGCTGTGGAGAATCCGGCATACTGGCGGATCGTCCAGGGGCGCAGGGGATACATCGCACTGTAGGGGCCACGCAGGAACGGAGGAATACCCGACACATAGTCAAGGTGCTCCATGCCTTCGAGGTCTTCCTTGCTGTATACCGGCTTCACGGAGATGAGCTCCGCGGTGAGCCACTCCTCACCCGACACCGGCTTGCGGCTCTCGGGAGCCGTTATCTTTGTGATATCAATTTCTTTATAATTAGGTCTCATGATATTATCGGATTATTTGAGGAGTTTAGCGTTGAAGTCAACAAGCGTGTCAAGCACGTTAACCTTGACATGGATAAAGTTCTCGATGCCGGCTGCCTTGAGGTCGTCCATGCAGGCGGGAGCACCGGCCACCACGAAGAGCGCGCGACCGTCGAGTTCCTTGAATGCCTCGGGAGCGAAAGCGGCATACTCGTCGTCGCTTGAGCAGAGCACCACAACATCGGCACCCTTTGCCACTGCGGCGTCAACGCCTTCCTTCACGGTCTCGAAACCGATATTGTCGATGATCTCATAACCGGCGCAGCCGAAGAAGTTGGCCGAGAACTGAGCGCGGGCAAGGCGCATCGCGAGATTTCCGATAGTGAGCATGAACACTTTGGGACGGTTGGCGGCGCGCTCGGTGTCGAGGCGGAGCTGCTCGAACTGGCTTGCCGCACGGTCGAACACAAGAGAGGTCACCGCGCCGTCGGCAGCCTCGCCGTCGCCGCAGCAGCACTTGCAGCATGCACCCTCCGACACTTTCTCGAGAGCCATCTCGTTGAAGTTGGGGAACTGGTTGGTGCCGAGAAGGCTCTCCTTGCGGCGTGCCACGTCGAGATGGCGCTTCACGCCCGACTCATTGACGCAAGCCTGAATCTCGCCTTTACGGAGCATTGCGTCGAAGCCGCCTTTCTCCTCGGTTTCCTGGAAGAGTTTCCATGCCTGGGCGGCGATCGATGCGGTGAGGCTCTCGATATAATATGAACCGCCGGCGGGGTCTACAACCTTGTTGAGGTGCGACTCGTCGCGGAGAAGAATCTGCTGGTTGCGTGCTATGCGCTCGCTGAACTCGTCGGGACGCTTGTAGCAGCGGTCGAACGGCAGAGTCTCGATAGAGTTCACGCCGGCGAGAGCCGCGCTCATCGTCTCGGTCATCGAGCGGAGCAGGTTGACATGAGAGTCATATACGGTCTGGTTGAACTCGCTTGTGACAGCGTGTACGAACATCTTGCATGCGCAGTCGCACTCAGGCTTGTAAGCCTTGACGATCTCGGCCCAGAGCATGCGGCCGGCGCGGAATTTGGCCAGCTCCATGAAATAGTTGGACGAGATGCCCATGTTGAACTTGATGCGGCAAGCAGTCTCCTCGACCGAAAGACCGGCCTCGGTCATCATGGCGAGCCACTCTGCGCCCCATGCGAGAGCATAGCCGAGCTCCTGGGTGATGTAAGCGCCGGCATTGTTGAGCATATAGCTGTCAACTGCGAAGCAGCGGAGACCCTTGATCTCCTTCACAGCCTCATAAAGAGCCTTGCCTTCGGCAGCGGCGTCTTTGGGGAAAGCGAGGCCGTGGCGGAGAAGGCGGCGGAAGGGGTTGTAGCCTATCGAACCGCGGAAGTCATCGGCCGCACCGGCCTCGTTGACAAGTCTCACAAGCTCCTTGGCCACCTCGACAGCGCAGCCGGGGCAGCAGTCTATATTGATCTCGACTTTGCCGAGGTCGATGCCCTTGAGGACAACCGCGAGATCGGCTGCCTTTACATCCTTGCCCATGCGGATGCCGAGAGACTCGACACCACGGTTGAGGATATGATGGGCATGAGAGTTGATTTCTTCGGGAGTGTCACCGACAACAGCCTGACGCACGAGCCAGTCGTTGTTGTCGCGTGTGCCGCGCAGATAAGGGAATTCACCCGGCATGGTATCGATGGCGGGGAGACCCGCGATATCCTCGCGGCGGTAGAAAGGCTGCACATTGAAGCCTTCGTTGGTGCGCCACACCAGTTTACGGTCGAAGTCGGCGCCCTTCAGGTCGGCTGTAATCTTCGCCTTCCACTCTTCAGCGGAGACAGGCGAGAACATGTCGAACAATTTTTCTTTTTTTTCTGCCATTTTAAGCGTATTTATTGGTATTAGCAAATGTCATCTGCATCGGGCAGGGGCACAAGAGAGACCTGCCTTCGGGAGAGATTCAGAAATTTCGCACAAATATATCTAATATTTTAGTCATACGGAAACTTTTACGGATTTTTTTCTTCAATCGGCAGACGCTTGTCAGGGATTCATCTGCGGAGGCAGGTGCAGACAGGATGGATAGATGAACCGAAATATGACCAAAAGATGTAGCAAATTGACAGAAATAAATTACAGCAAAGGTCATCGACAAATAAATTTCAGATTTTTCTTGGATAATCAAAATTTATTCGCGATATTCGCGGTGCATATCGCCAGCGGAGTCCCGATATGGGGTTAGCGGCGGGTGCGGACATTTTGTTATAAAGCGTTTATCAACGCTTGTTCTTGACGATTCGAAATCTGGCAGTTTCTTAATCACAGTCAGGAATGAGGCAACGATAGGCGCCTTCGGAGTATGATTACTTTTGTTTCGGGTCTGACGCGCGAGCGGCAGACCGGGACGCACATATCATACAGCGTGAGGCTCCGCGTTGCTCGTTCTTCTGTGATGGGCACATGCCAGAGCCTCGAATCGGCGGACGAGCAACGGTACAGATCCTTGCGCTTTTTTTGTATCACGCAATGCCGACGAAGAGGGTCCGTGGGCGAACAGTGCATTATGAAAAGATTTATTCCTTTGGTGTTTGCGGCAGCCTTGACGGCAACATCATCCGCAGAACGTACGCAACAGACATTCATCGGCGACAGCCGACCTGTGAGCCTGAAAAAAGGGGAACTGTTCGACATCATTTATGCGCCTCAGCATAATAATGCAAAAAACGGCGCGCGAGCCACGCGCTCAGGTTCAAACGCAGTGACTGTCAAGCTCGACTATGACCCTGAGCTTTATTTCATCCAGACCATGCAGCTCTGCGGAGAGGAACGCCACACGACCTTCGTGATGGGCGAGAACGAGATCGTGTTCGACGGAGTGTCGCAGGGTGAATACTGGCTCATATGCCCGTTCAGCAACACTGCCGCCCCCGACGAACCGGGCAATTTTCTTGTCATAAAGAAAATCTACGTCTTCGACGGAGAATCCTGCTCGACAGTCGTGCGTCCGTCTGACGCCACCCAGCTTGTGGAGTTCAGGTCTGTCCTTCCCGACGGAAGTGAGCCCGTGCTTCCCACCACCACCGAAGCCGACAAGAACTACCGTGACCGCTATGACAGAAGCAATGCCAATATCGCCGAGATGGCCCGCTTCGCGGCCATCGGTCAGGATGACCTCGGCACATGCTTCTATTTCGTTTCCAACCAGCCATATACGACAGTCGAACGCACTTACAACAAGAACACACTCGACTTCAAGGTCACACCTCTCGACGAGACCTGGCATTTCTCCGCAGCCAAATGGATGAAGACCGAAGATGACCGCTACTATTTCACATTCTCATCGACCAACGGCACCTCGCGTCAGCCGGAGACAAACGACCCGGACTTCAGGGAGTGGGAATACAGTTTCGCAGACAATCCGGTGAACCGTGAGTTCGACACTCCCCCGTCGCACTATGGTGTCAACCTGCACCCGGTGGTCAACGGACGAATCAGCGCCATGGGCTTCATAATATATGGCAAGCAGAATCCCCGTCTCTTCTTCTCCGCCCCGAAAGCCGCAGACACCGCAGGCTGGGAATCGACCTACGCCGTGGAGCTGAGGAAAGTGGAATATGACGTCGACATCGTGTCCGACTGGGGTTCGATGCCCGATATACGCTACATCGGCTCGCCGCTCATGACCTGGGATAACACTGACGGCGGCGTCCGCTTCTCGGCTGGCGGATCATCGCTGCACGGTTCGCCGCTATGGTGGAACATCGACGACCTCAACCCGCTTTTCTATCCGGGACACCCGTCCTTCTGCTCGGCAGCCGCAGACGCGCGCCATCCGCTCGGCGAGGCCGCCCCGCTTGCCGTGGCTACGATGCAGGCTTACAGCGCAGACCCGTGGTATCTCGGTTTCTCTGTCACCAACATGGGGCTTTATGGCGAGGGACGCGACGCCGACTCGGCCATGACAGAAGCGTTCATCTCCACTCCCGACGATGAGGTAGTATGCGACATGGATGACTTCGACAAGGAATTCTCGCGCCTACTTTCAAATGGCAAGCTCGGCGGCGAGTTCACGATCGATATCATAAACGACCGCAACATAGTGGTTGACGGCATAAAGGGTTACAACCGTCTGAGCGTCAAAATAGCCGACGGCTCGGGCGCGGATGTCTGCCCGCCCACATTCACCATGTTGCAACTGCGCGACAAAAAAGGAACTGTAGAGAACGTGTTTGACACTCCTGCCGACGGAACGATCGAACTGACAGGAGGCGATATGAACATGACCGAAGAGGTCAACACCCACTGGCTGTGCCAGGCTCCGAAATCAGTGAAAGTGGAATACGCCCCCGCAGGCAGCGATGACTTCCGTGAAATTGCGGTCGAGGAGATAGCCGACAACTATCAGATGCCCGAATTCGGGCACTTCTGGAGAGGAAGCCTCGGCGACATCAACGTCAAAAGCGATGGTGGATGGTTCCAGCTCCGTCTGTCGATGAGCGACGATGCCGGCAACACCCACACGCAGACAATCTATCCCGCATTCAGGATCAAGAGCCTGTCGGGAATCGAATCCGTAACTTCTGACGGAAATGAGACTGCTCCTGTCTACTTCAATCTGCAGGGCATACAGACCGACAGCCCCTCTTCGGGAATCTACATAAGAATCCAGAACGGAAAGGCCACAAAAGAGGTTATCAGATAACGAGACAGATCAACGGGGACGCTCCTTGCGGGGTGTCCCCTGCATTTTCACAAAACACCAATTTCATGAAACTATGAAAACAGCATTTTCGGCATTGGCTCTGACAGCAGCCATCTCACTGCCGTCCATACAGGCCGCAGCCGCACACATCACTCCCGATGAAGCGCTATCACGGCTCAATCTCCACAGAAGCATAAACATGTCACCCGCTGCAATGGAGTCATATAAGCTCGCCCACACAGGCGCGAAAGAGGGTCTGTATGTCTTCAACCGCGAAGGGGGCGGTTTTATCGTGGCTGCCGCCGACGACTGCTATGACACTCCCCTTGCATATGGCGACACCGGGGAATTTGATCTTCAGACCGCGGCTCCGGCCATGCTGTCATTGCTTGACTGTTACGACATTCTTGTGGCCTCGGGAATTACTCAGGAAAAGACGGCAGGTCTGCCTCAGGACAACATCTCCCCTCTCGTCGCGGCAAAGTGGGACCAGGAAGCACCCTACAACGCCCTGACTCCGGTGATCGGCGGAGACCACGCCCTGACCGGGTGTGTGGCGACAGCAATGGCTCAGGTGTTCCGGACACTGCGCTATCCCTCAGCAGGCACCGGAAACGTATCATACGAATGGCGCACCGGAGGCCAGACTCTCTCGCATGATTTTGACGGAAAAAGTTTTGACTATGACCTTATGACCGACACCTATGACAGCTATTCAGACGAAGCGTCGCGCATGGCGGTGGCCGAACTGATGTATGCCTGCGGCATGTCGGTCAGGATGGATTACTCCGACGTTTTCTCCGGAGCGGTCGACATCGACGCGGCCATAGCGCTGACAGAGCATTTCGGATTTTCCGAGAGTCTTGAACTGAAATACCGCGACTTCTACCGCGCCGACGAATGGGCCTCTATGCTCTGCGGGGAACTCTCTGCGGGAAGACCCGTGCTCTATTACGGATTCAGTCCGGCCGGAGGCCACGCGTTCATCTGCGACGGCTACATGAATGACGACAGAAACGCTTATTTCCATTTCAACTGGGGCTGGAGCGGTGTCAGCGACGGCTACTTCATGGCGGATCTGCTTAATCCCGCCTATATCGGCAACGGAGCGGAAGCCACAGGTTTCAACCGCGAGCAGTCGGCCATATTCGGTCTGGAGCCGGCCCACAGCTCATCCGGAGACACCGCGCCCGACAAGATGCTATGCTTCGGCTTGTTCGCACCGGGCAAGACTTCGTACACTCGAAATTCAAACCTGCTGTTCGGGATCTCGGCCGGTCTTGTGCGCGCGGGCTTTTTCAACATGTCTACCCGCACCCTCGTAGTCACACCCGGAATAATCATGCGGTCCGAAAGCGGAGATGACATATACATAGCCGCCACGCAGCAATATACCGTGGCTCCCGGCGGCTCGATCGCGTCTTTCACAGTGAGAGGCCCGGAAATGCCGTCGCAGGGCAGTTATGATGTGCTTCCGGCCTACCGCATCGGCGAGGGACCGTGGCAGGAAATGCCCTGTCAGATATACCTCCGTTCGGCAATGACGATCGAATGCTCTTCCGACGGGTTTGCGATCAGCACTGTCGACGCGAGCGAGGCCGTAACCGTGGAAAGCATCGGACTCTCTGACAATCTGATCGAGAACGGCGACATGCTTGAGATCTCGGCGGTATGCTCGGCACGCGGACTCGACGGCGAATTCTCGACACTCGTTCCGGTCATACTCGACAGTTCAGGGGCTGTGACCATGCAGCTTCCGGGCAAACGGGTCAGTTTGCCCGAAGGTGAAATGTGTGCCATGACATGGCGCGAACGCGTAGATCTGCCAGCCGGCGGAAGATTCAAGGCCGGCATCATCAACGAAAAGTTTATACTGATCTCTGACTTGCTGCCTCTCGCAGTCAAAGACCGCAATGCAGAGACATCTCTGGAGATATCGGATGCCCGCATAAACCGAACCCGCGTCGATCCTGAGTTGGTGTACAATCTCACAGAAGAGGAAATATCTTTCACTTTCAAGGCAACCTGCACCAGCGGATACTATAACGGAGAACTGACCGCCGCCGTGACCGACGAGAGCGGAGAGACCGTGCTGCTGTTTGATGACGCCAGTGCCGTCGATATAATAAGAGGAGAGACAGCCGGCGTGTCAATACGGGGGAAGGTGAACAGACTTGATTCCGGCAGACAATACCGACTGACGGTCTACAGTCTGTCGGGCGACATGATCGGCGCCACAGATGCCGGTTATCCCTTCACTGTCGGCTACGGAGCTGTCGACGGCATCACCAGTGACGATGTGCGGGCTACGGAGTATTTCGACAAACAGGGCATGCCCGTGTCTGAACCGCGCCGGAACGGCATAGTCATATGGCGTCGCGGCGGCTCGACAGGAAAGACTGTCAGGTGAAAGCGATGAGACCTGGGCGTTCCGTCAGGAAGTCTCGAGTCTCTTGTCATGACACCGCAGCACTCTGGCCGGAAAATCCTCGACCATCTGCATGTTGTGAGTGGCCATGAGCACGCTTGTTCCCTCGCCGGCGAGACGATGGAGAAGATTAACGATCTGATAGCCTGTCTGCGGATCGAGGTTTCCCGTCGGCTCGTCGGCGAGAATCAGTTTCGGGCGGTTGAGCAGGGCGCGTGCGATCACAATGCGCTGCTGCTCGCCGCCGCTGAGTTCGTGTGGCATCTTGTAGCCCTTGTTCTCCATGCCTACAGCCTTCAGCACCTCTTCGATGCGGTCTTCCATCTCCGCTTTCGACTTCCAGCCCGTAGCCTCAAGCACAAACCGAAGGTTGGCCATAGCCGACCTGTCCTGAAGCAGCTGGAAATCCTGAAACACGATACCTATGCTGCGGCGCAGAAAAGGAATCCGCTTCTTCTTCATCGACAGAAGATCGAACCCAAGCACCTCGGCCTTCTCGCCCGACGGCACGGGCACATCGGCATACATCGTTTTCATAAGCGAGCTTTTGCCACTGCCGACACGTCCGACAAGATAGCAGAACTCCCCTTCCGAAATCTGAAACGTAACATCATGGAGCACCATGCGCTCGGCACGGTCCACCTCCACATTTCTGTAATCTATTATAACACTCATCCTTAAGAACGTAACTGCAAAGCAGATGTCAATAACCGATAATCAAGATTCCAAATCCTGACAGGTCAATTATTTCAACGGCTCTGATAAATAACAGTAAAACCAG
>CAMWRV010000055.1 GCA_947176745.1 uncultured Muribaculaceae bacterium | reverse complement strand
TTCAAAATTACCGACGTGCGATATAGACTCCTGAATCCTTATTTTAGTGACATTACTCTAAACTATAAACCGCGCCATCGGCGCATTTTTCATAGATTGACCGTCAGCGACAAATCCGTGAGGATATGTCGCTGATTTTTCGTAACTTTGCAACATGCAAATCCGAACAAAAGACTTTCTGATATTTCAGGTTGCAGTGGCCATAGTCACTGCAATTCTGGTAGCAATATACACGTGTGTATTCTGTTATGCGACCAATGAAAGATTTGATCTTTATGACTGTATAATTGCCTGTTCGTTTTTCACAATTTCTTTTGCCTTTTTCTTATTTCCCACGTGGAAATTGTGGAATGGTAAGAAGTGGTATTCACTTTCGATATTGTTCTTTTCACTAATAAGCGGACTCGCTCTTATATGTTTTATTATTAGTCTAATAGAAACAGGTAATTGGGGATTTTCTTTATTTTGGGGAGTCATTATATTATATACTATTTATTTACCGCTGATTGTTATTATCTCTTGTCTTATCGGGTTGATTGGTAAGTATATTTCAACTAAATACCGCATAGAGGTTTCATAAGTCGCGTTCATCTTTGTTGACCCTCCCGGCTGGTGCGAATGGCGGCTGACACGAGCCTTCATTCCGTCCTCCGATTGATGCCTACATCCTTTCAAGTCCGAGCATTTTTGACCGAGGCTCCGCGTCGCTCCACTTCGGCTAAAAACCGCTTCGGAGTCCGTTTAGAGCTTGCGTTCACGTCCATATGTTCGTCCATATCTCCGTCCATGTGTTCGTCCAATTGCGCATCCGCAATAATATCCGGTGTCAGACGTATATAATTATAAATTGACATTGAAAATTGTAAATCGAAAATGAAAAGAGTAGCGGGGTTGCCCCGTGAGCACACCTGACTGATGGATTATAACGATATTGACAAACCTCTCTATTCGATCGAGGATGAAGAAAAGCCTCTGTATGAAATAGCGGATCCGCGCGATGATGATTCCGGTGTTGACGATCCCGAACATCTTGATGAGGATGATGAAGACTATGACGACGATTGCGAGGAAGAAGATGATGCTGCCGGGCGGCAGGATGCCGTCGGGGAGCGGAAACAGCCTTCTCCTTTCTCGCTTCTGCTCAAGACTATGTTTACGCCTGTCGAGGGGTGGAAAGCCCTGAAACGTGCCAGAATCCCGACTGATCAGTTCGCGTCACGCTGCTTTTATCCGCTTATTGCCCTTGCAGCCGTGTCGGAGATCTCAAAGGTGTTTTATGAGGCCAATGTCTCGATTGCGGACTGGGCGGTCGATGGACTGGGCACGTTCATTACTTTCTTCTTCGGATATTTCACCGTTATACTTGCTGCCGGCATCATCTTGCCCTCGCGGGCACGCGATCTGGTGAAAAAGGATATCGGCCGGCAGTTCGTGATGCTCACCATGTCGACGTTGGCTGTTTTCTGGATTCTGATACAGGTCATGCCCATGTTCGAGCCAGTGCTTGTGTTCCTGCCTCTCTGGACCATATATCTGATCTACAAGGGAGTCCGGGTGCTCAGGGTGCCTTCGGAGGTTGAGAATTCCACCACCGGCCTGATGTGCATGCTGATTATCGGCGTTCCGATATTCTGGAACTGGCTGATGGCCGAGGTTCTGCTTCCGGCCACCTGACTGCTCACCGAGTGCCGCGTTAAAACCATAACAGGAGAGATTTGTTAATAAGACAACGAATCTCTCCTGTTTGTCTGTCAATCCGTTTCATCCGGATGAGGATGGTTTTGTCCGGTCCGGTGGAACGATAAATATTATGGATTATGCACATGGCTGACGCTCTGGTGTCGGCTCCGGTGGCTGTTTCCGCCGGTGTCGTCGCCGCCGCTCTGATAGTAGTGGCATCAAAAAAGGTAGCGCGCATAAAGCGTGATGACATTCTTCCGCTTATGGGTGTGATGGGTGCGTTTGTATTCGCCGCCCAGATGATCAATTTCTCGATTCCGGGCACCGGTTCAAGCGGTCACATAATCGGAGGCGTGCTGCTCGCGGCTCTGCTCGGCCCATGGGCCGCTTTTATCACCATCGCTTCGGTGTTGATAATACAGTGCCTCATTTTTGCCGACGGAGGCCTGATGGCTCTCGGGTGCAATCTTATCAACATGGGTGCCATGAGCTGCCTTGTGGCCTGGCCTCTTGTATATCGTCCGATAGCGGGTAAGACTTTCCGCAAAGGCCGTGTGTTTCTTGCTTCTGTCGCAGCCTGTGTTGTCGGTCTTGAACTCGGAGCGTTGCTTGTGACGGGTGAGACGGAACTGTCGGGCATAACTTCGCTGCCCCCGTCGGAGTTTCTGCTGTTCATGCTCCCGATTCATCTCGCCATAGGTCTGTGCGAGGGTGTGGCCACGGGTGCGGTGCTCTGCTTTGTCGGAAGCTACAAGCCCGACATGCTTTATGAGGCAGATCATGTTGCGGCAGCGGGTAAGTCAGGCAAGATGACCCGACGGACAAAGACCGTGATCGGAGTCTTTGCCGCTCTCGCGCTCGTGATGGCGGTATCGTTCACATGGATAGCGTCGTCAGATCCCGACGGACTCGAATGGTCGATCTCCCGTCTGACCGGCTCTACGGAACTCGCGCCGGCCGTAACTCCGGCCACAGCCATCATGCCTGACTACGACTCGACTTTTGCCGGGGTTCTCGGCGGTCTGATAGTGGTGGCCCTCCTGTGGGGATTCTGTTCTATTCTGTTTCGTAAGGCGCAGTCTCGCAAAAATGCTGAGAAACTCTGATTTGAGATTTTGTCATCGGTGAATCTGAACATCCGTTTGTCATGTCGAAGCTTGAAAACACGCTCATATCGATCAACTCGCTTGCACGGCCGGCGACCGACAGGACTGATGCTGTCGCCATGCTGGCCGTGACGCTACTCTACCTTGTGGCCGTTCTTAGCGTGCCGCTCTATGCGCCTCAGCGGATCATATGGCTGGCCGTTTATCCGGTAGTGCAGTCGGAAGTGTCGGGCATTGGTTTCTTGCGGGTGTTTCTGCGTTCGCTGTGGGTGCTTCCGCTTATACTTCTGATCGGCGTTTTCAATCCGGTTCTCGACACGCAGACAGCTTTTATGGTCGGCGGCGTGGCCGTGAGCCGCGGATGGGTGAGCTTCATTTCTATAGTGTTGCGCGGACTTCTCGCCATGCAGGCCGTATTGCTTCTCGCCATGTCGGCGGGATTCTATGACATGTGCGGTGCATTGCGGCGTTTCGGCTGTCCGCGCGTTCTGGTCACCCAGCTTCAGTTTACCTACCGTTACATGGCTGTTATCACGGAGGAGGCTCTTTGGATGGACCGTGCCCGCAAGGCGCGTGGATTCGGACGCCGCAATTACCCGCTGCGCATGTGGGGGCGGATGGTCGGACAGTTGCTTGTAAGGAGTTACGAAAGAGCTGCCCGTGTGCATCGTGCCATGCTTGCGCGAGGGTTCGACGGCACGATGCCGCTGTCGCGCCGTACACGGATGACGCGTCGTTCATGGTGCTTCATCGCGGCTTGGACGTCAGTGGTGCTTCTGCTCCGATTTGCTGATATCTCTTCATTGTTCATTAAGTAAGTGTTCAAATTTAATTTATACAATATGCGAGCTTGTTTTTTAGGCGATTCCGGTGCGAAGCGAAGGAGCATAGCGGGCTATGCGACTGAGCGACAAGCCGGAATCGGCAAAAAAGAAGCCGCAGATTGTATAAAAGATATTTCGGCACTTACTATCGTTTAAATTTGAACACTTACTTAAACTTAAAGGCATATGAGTCATCATTATATACGCTTCAGCGATGTGCATTTCAGTTATCCGCACGGTCCGGAGGTGCTTTGTGGCGTCGATCTTCTCATCACCCACGGCGAGCATGTGGCTCTTCTCGGCCTTAACGGCTCGGGCAAATCTACGCTGCTTCTTCAGATAAACGGTCTGCTGTTGCCGTCGCGGGGAGAGGTTGTGGTGGGTGACATCCCGGTCTCAAAAAAAACACTCCGGCTTGTACGTCAGAGTGTCGGCATGGTTTTTCAGAATTCCGACGACATGCTTTTCATGCCGACGATAGGGGAGGATGTTGCGTTCGGTCCGCGCAACATGGGGTTGCCTGAAACGGAGGTGGAGCGCCGCGTCGGCGCGGCGCTTGAGTCGGTAGGTCTTGCGGGGTTTGAAGATCGGCCGGCGTTCTCTCTTTCGGGAGGACAACGCAGGGCGGCGGCGATAGCCTCCGTGCTGTCGATGGAGCCTGACATACTGGTTCTTGACGAGCCGTCGGCCAATCTTGACGCGAGGGCACGCCGACAGTTGATCGACATTATCGCCGGGTTCAGCCACACCGTGCTGCTTGCCACCCACGACACGGAGATGGCACTTGAGCTTTGTCCCCGTGCCCTTGTCATGGACGCGGGCCGCATCGTGGCAGATGCCCCGACAGCTCTTCTCGCCGCCTCCACAGACTCAATAGCCGCCGGTATTTTCGACACCGCCCGGCCAGCCCCGATACTCGCCCCCGCCTCCAACTGACTGTTTACAGTTATCAAGACTATTCCGCAACCGAATCGGGAGTATAGGCCGACTTTTTGTCACAGACCATCCCTTCGAAAAGCCCGTAGAGTGTGGTGTAGTGACGGATATCTCCCTCTTCAACTTGCGGAATTTCCTCGAAAAGACGCCGCCCCTGCTTTAACATTTTTTGTGGGATGGGGTCTTAAACAAGCTCTTAACTTTTAGGTGAATAAATTTGTTCTATTGGAAAATAGTCGCTATCTTTGCGTAGTTAATCTATAAGTTAAGTATGACGCAGAAATATTCCATTGAACTGATTGAAGAGCATGATGCTGTAAACTTTTATAGCGTTCATCTTTGCGAAGAGGAACTCTCCGAGCTTGAACGGTTCTTTGAGAAATTCCCCGAGGGATGCGAATATGATGAGGATATAGACACCATAATCGCATGGCTCGACAGGATTGGTGAAAGCGGTGCGCTGGAAAGATATTTCCGTTACGAAGGCAGGTTTGGCGATGGTGTAAGCGCGATACCTATTGAAACAAGCAATCTTCGTCTTTACTGCATACGGCTTTCAGACAAAATACTCATCTTCGGCAATGGAGGTGTCAAAGACTGCGCGACATGGCAGGATAGCGAAACTTTGTCGGATTATGTCGAGACACTCGTTGATACGAGCAGGTTTATATCATCCCGGCTGTCTAACGGCACAATCTATATTGTAGATAAGGAAATTATTGGAAACTTAAATTTTACCCGCGATGAAAAGAAGTAGCATAATAGAGGCTCGCCGGGCTAAAGTTTCGCCCGAAGTCAGACGACGTGTTGACCTGTCGTTTCTGATTGTCGACAGGATTCACAGTATATTGAAAGAGAAAGGCCTAAAGCAAAAAGATCTCGCCAATATGCTTGGAAAGAAAGAGTCTGAAATAAGCAAATGGATGAGAGGCACTCATAACTTCACATTAGAGACAATCTCAGCTATTGAAAACGTATTAGGAATACCTATTCTTCAGGTAGTAGATGTCTGAGGTCTCAGACAATCCATTTTAACTCTCTGCATAAGAGCTATTAAAATCGAACACTCGCACTTGCGAAAGTGACTGAAATTTAGATACGGTTCAACAATAAATGTTAAAGCGGTAGCGGCGTCTTATCGAGGGAATTATGCTGGATTCAGTCAGACAATGCCGGCGTCTGAGAAGAGGCGGGTGTAGTATTCTGCCTTTTTGTCAAGGCGGAGTGGGTAGGCTCTGCTGGTCGAAGGCATGCGCCAGATGCGGAGGCCGTCCGGACCGATTGCCATTTCTCCCATTTTGGGTGCGGGAGTGCCGGTGAGTTCTGCAATAACTCCGGCGGCTTTCTCTCCGGTCGTGGCGACGCAGCGGCAGGACGGCATACGCTTCAGTAGTTCAAAAAGGGGAGCCGGCTCCACGATCTCCAGAAACTTGTCTGACGCGTTTCCGGCAAGACGGCGGATGCGGCGTCCCGTGTCGCTCAGCGCTATCCCTTTCTCGTCGAGAAGACTTTTGATCCGGTCGAGGTCGAAATCCTTGCTCCCTTCACGGAGAAGGGCCGTGCGGTCGCCTCCGAATATCAGACCCATCATATACCAGAAGTCGTTGCTCCGGTTCGGGTAGTAAAAATCCATTGACCATCTCTTGGGTTGCGGCGGGAATGTTCCCATTATCAAAACTTTCGCATTGTCTGGAATGTATGGTTCCCAGGGATGCGTCTCGATCTCTATTTCTTCGTGGCTCATATGCTGCTGCTGACTTTGACTTTTTTCACCAATTAAACGCCACAAGTGAAATAATTGTTATATCTTTGCAATATGAAAGCCAATGAGGTAAATATTAGAAACAAACGCGCCCGTTTCGATTACGAGATCTCCGATACATATATCGCAGGGATCGTGCTGACCGGAACGGAGATAAAGTCTATCCGCGACGGAAAGGCTTCGCTCGTCGACACCTACTGCCTTGTCGAGAACGGCGAGGTCTGGGTCAAGGGGATGAATATCTCCGAGTATTTTTATGGCTCGTACAACAATCATGTGGCTCGCCGCGACCGCAAGCTGCTGCTCAACCGCAAGGAGATACAGAAACTTCAGAAAGCTTCGGAAGATCCCGGTTTTACGATTGTGCCCATGAAGGTGTTTATCAACGAGCGCGGACTCGCCAAGATGCAGATCGGCGTCGGACGCGGTAAAAAGCAATATGACAAACGACAGTCGATCCGCGAGCGCGAGGACAAACGGGCGATCGACCGGATGTTCAAGAAGTAATGATGAGACAACTCGAACTGCTTGCTCCTGCCGCCGACCGCGATGTCGCTGTGCACGCGATACTGCATGGCGCCGACGCCGTCTATATGGGTGGCCCGAGCCACGGGGCGCGGCGCAAGGCCGCAAATTCGATCGACGACATACGTGCGACCGTAGAGTTCGCCCATCGTTACAGGGCACGTGTCTACGTCACTGTCAACACTCTTGTTTACGAAAATGAACTCAGAAAGGTCGAGGCTCTTTGCCGCGACCTCTATCTTGCAGGCGTTGATGCTTTGATTGTGCAGGATATGTCACTTCTTAGACTTGATATTCCGCCTATAGCCCTTCATGCCAGCACCCAGTGCGATACGCGCACACCCGAAAAGGCACGCTTTCTTCAGGACGCCGGATTCTCGCAGATCGTGCTCGCGCGCGAACTTTCGATCGATGAGACAAGGCGCATCGCAGACAGCGTGGATGTTCCTTTGGAGTGCTTTGTCCACGGTGCGCTCTGTGTAAGCTATTCGGGCAGATGCGCGGCGAGTCAGGTCTCGCTCGGGCGTTCGGCCAACCGTGGCGAGTGCGCCCAGATGTGCCGCCTTCCCTACACTCTGCGCAACGGCAGGGGAGAGGTGGTCGAGAAAGACCGTTATCTGCTTTCGCTGCGCGATTTCAATGCCTCGGCAAGGATAGAGGAGATGGCTCTTGCCGGAGTGTCGTCGTTCAAGATCGAGGGGCGGCTGAAAGATTCCTCATATGTCAAAAATGTGACTGCGGCTTACCGCCATGCGATCGATGCTGTCATTGCGAGGCATCCCGGCATGTTCTGCCGCAGTTCTTGCGGAAAATCGGAAATTTCGTTCACTCCCGATCTCTCGAAGAGTTTTAACCGAGGCTTTACGGAATACTTTCTCGACGGGCGTCATCCGGGAACCATGGCCTCGCTCAGCACCCCAAAGTCGATGGGGGAGATCATACATGACCCGCGAACTCTCAACAACGGCGACGGCATCAGCTTCTTCAACGCATCGGGCGAATATGAAGGTGTCGGCGTGAACCGTGTCGTGAATGGCCGCATAGTAGGATCCCGGCCGTTCCGGCTTCCGAAAGGAGCGGTGATTCACCGCACGCTCGATCGACGCTGGCAGTCGCTCATGTCGCGCGACACGGCGTCGCGCAGCATACGTGTCGACATTACCATCGACGAAACCGGAGTCTCTGCCGCCGACGAGCGCGGAGTCAGGGTGCGTGTCGCACTCGATGCCGACCTTTCTGTGGCGCGTAAACCGATGGATCCGCGCCCTGTCTTCGCCAAACTGGGCGGCACTGTCTACCGCCTCGGGGAGTTTGTGAACAATCTTGAACCCTCCACATTCATACCGGCCTCGCAGCTTACGGCATTGAGACGACGGGTGGTGGAGGCTCTTGACGAGGCGAATCTTGCCACTTACAGATATGATTACCGCAGGCAGGAAAAAGATGTGGCTTATCCTTTCGCGGAACTCGACGCGCGCGACAATGTGGCGAATTCACTTTCCCGACGGTTCTACGAGGATCATGGGGTCAGTAAGATGACACAGGCTGTCGAGGTCTGCCGACCGGCAGGAGAGACCACGGTCATGACAACGCGCTATTGCCTGAGGCGCGAGCTCGGATGCTGCCTGAAAGACCGCAATGTCGCGGAGCGACGCCGCGTCCGTTATGCCGGTCCGCTGACCATGACGACCGGACGGCATACATTCCGTCTTGATTTCGACTGCCGCAACTGCGAGATGAACGTCATCGCGACTGACCCTGACTGACTGCTCCTGCTACGGTTGCGGAAGAGGCCGTGGAGTCGCGTGCTACAGAATCCTGCATCAGCACAAGAGGATTGGCAAGTCTGTAGAGCAGAGAGTCGCGCAGCGCGGCATAGTGCAGAGTCATGTTGGCAAGTGTGTCGTTCTCGCCTTCCGACATGGAGAGATCTGTATCTGTCGGATACTCGTAGTTTAGACGTGTGAGCGCGGCGTCACAGTTTCTGTCTATTCGCAGTATCGTGGCTGAGTCGCGTGCGTGGGTGAGGCTGTCGGTGTAACGTTTCAATATCCTTACGCTTTTGCCATAAAGTGACCGGGCCTCGTCGGCCGCGCTCGGGTCGCCGTGATGGCCGCAGCCGTACCACGTCATGCAGACGGCCGTGCCCAGCACCATATATATAAGCTTTCTCATTTCAGCTTCTCTTTCAGAAATTTTCCTGTGTATGACTCTTCGCACCCGGCGATCTGTTCGGGAGTGCCTTCCGCTACGATTCTGCCGCCGGCGTCTCCTCCCTCCGGTCCGACGTCGATCACCCAGTCTGCCGATTTGATGATATCCATGTTATGCTCTATGATAAGCACGGTATTGCCCTTTTCCACAAGTCCGTTGAGCGACCTGAGCAGAACGGATATGTCGTGAAAATGCAGGCCGGTGGTCGGTTCGTCAAAGATGAACAGCGTGCCGGTCTGTTTCTCCTGTGCCATGAAATATGCCAGCTTCACGCGCTGGTTCTCGCCGCCCGAAAGTGTGGACGACGACTGTCCGAGGCGGATGTATCCGAGTCCGACGTCCTGAAGAGGTTTCAGGCGGGATATGATTTTCTTCTCGGTCGTGCCGTTGCTCTCCGACAGAAACTCGATCGCCTGGTTGACGGTCATCTCCAGAAAGTCATGGATATTCTTTCCCCGGTATTCCACATCGAGCACCTCCTGTTTGAACCTTTTTCCGTGACACGCGTCGCATTCCACCTCGATGTCGGCCATGAACTGCATCGGTATCGTTATCGTGCCCTCTCCCTTGCATTCCTCGCAGCGGCCTCCTTCGGTGTTGAAGGAGAAGAAGGCCGGAGTGAATCCCATCTGTTTCGACAGTTGCTGGTCGGCGAATAGTTTGCGTATCTCGTCATATGCCTTCAGATACGTCGCCGGGTTGCTGCGCGATGAGGTGCCGATAGGGTTCTGGTCTACAAACTCCACAGCCTTGACATCGCTTATGTCTCCGCGAAGCTCGCGGTGGGTGCCTGGCACACCGACAGGATCACCAAGCGCGCGCATCACCGCTTTGTAGAGTATTTCTCTGACAAGAGTCGATTTGCCTGATCCGCTCACGCCGCTCACCACGGTCATCACTCCGAGAGGGAAACGGACGTCGATGTTTTTAAGATTGTTCTCGGCCGCGCCTGCGATCTCAAGATATTTCTTCCAGACCCTGCGTCGCGCCGGGATCTCGATGCGCCGTTCTCCTCTCAGGTATTCGATGGTGTATGAGTCGTGATGCTCACCGTCGGCAAGCAGCTTTTTAAGATTGCCTTCGAGCACGACCCGACCGCCGTTGCGGCCGGCGTCTTTGCCTATGTCGACGATCTCGTCGGCGGCGAGCATTATGTCTTCGTCATGCTCTACCACAACTACGGTGTTGCCGATGCCCTGAAGCCGGCGGAGAACGTGTATCAGTTTCTCTGTGTCGCGCGAGTGAAGCCCGATGCTCGGTTCATCGAGTATGTAGAGCGAGCCGACGAGCGAGCTGCCGAGCGATGTGGCGAGGTTGATACGCTGGCTCTCGCCGCCCGAAAGGGAGGAGGAGAGGCGGTCGAGCGTGAGATAGGAGAGTCCGACTTCGTTGAGAAACCTCAGCCGCTGGCGGATCTCGGTCAGAAGTCTTGTCGCTATGATCCGGTCTGTCTCGCCCAGCTCCAGATTATCGAAGAATTCCGCAAGAGCGCTTACTGGCATCTTGACGAGGTCGGTTATGCTCTTGCCGCCGATCCTTACGTATTCCACATCGGGGCGAAGCCGCGATCCGCGGCAGTCGGGGCAAGTGGTCTTGCCCCGGTAGCGTGCCTTGAGAACGCGATACTGCATCTTGTCCTGACGCGAGTCAAGCCATCTGAAGAAGCCGTCGATTCCCTCCCACATGCTGTTGCCGTGCCAAAGAAAATCGCGCTGCGCTTCGGTAAGCTCGTTGTAGGGGGTGTGGATCGGGAAATTGAACCTCGGGGCTATATGGATCAGTCTCTTCTTCCATTCGCTCATCTTTTCGCCGCTCCAGCATTTCACCGCGTTCTGGTAGACAGAAAGGGTCTTGTCGGGTATGACGAGATCCTCGCTCACGCCGAGCACACGTCCGAATCCCTCGCATGTCGGACAGGCGCCGTAGGGATTGTTGAAATTGAACATCAGGTCGCTCGGCTCGCGGAACTCCATGCCGTCGGCAGTGAACTTGCGCGAGAAGAGATGCTCGTGTGTGCCGTCGCTCCCCCAGATCTTGACGATTGCCTCGTCGCGCCCTTCGAAATATGCAGTCTCGACAGAGTCGGTCAGACGTGCGATCTCATCTTTGTCGTCCGACACGGCAAGCCTGTCGATCAGCAGCCGGAAGGAATCGGCGTCTGCCTTGATTCCGTCGGCAAGAAGATCGGATATCATCACGAATGAACCGTCGTGCTCAAGGCGCGAGTAGCCCTGTTTCTGCAGTATTTCGAGATGTTGCCCTGTGGTGCGCCCCTCCGGTATGCGGAGGCGGGTCAGAACTGCCACGCGGGTTCCCTGAGGGTAGGAGAGCACAGTCTTTACGATGTCTTCTATTCCATGTTTGCGCACTTCCTCGCCGCTCACGGGAGAGTAGGTGTGCCCTGCGCGTGCGAAGAGCATGCGCAGATAGTCGTAGATCTCGGTCGATGTCCCGACTGTGCTGCGCGGATTGCGCGTGTTGACTTTCTGTTCAACGGCAATGGCCGGAGGAAGCCCCTTTATGTAGTCGCATTCGGGCTTGGCCATGCGTCCGAGAAACTGCCGGGCATATGCCGACAGGCTCTCGACATACCGTCGCTGCCCCTCGGCATACAGCGTGTCGAACGCAAGGCTCGATTTCCCTGAGCCGCTCACGCCGGTCACGACAATGAAGCGTCCCAGAGGAAGTTCGATATCGACGTTCTTCAGATTGTTGACTCTCGCTCCCTTGACGCTGATGAATCGTTCTTTATGTTTTGCCGCCGGAGTGTCGGACCCGGCGGTCTCTTTTGTCATTTCCTTCATATCCTATAAACGCCTGATGCAGCAAATATCATGCCATATGGCGCGGAAATATAGTGTGTGCACTTGTTTTGACCTCTCTGATTTGTGAGACTTGTCGATTTGTCGTAAATTTGTGCAGACAAACTTTGACTATGGAGACAATAATTATATCATTGATATCGCTTGCCGTCGGTGCGGCCACCGGTATCCTCGCGGGCAAAGTGCGCTCTGGCAAACTATATACCCGTATCGGCATTCTTGAGTCACAGCTTTCTGAGTCCAGGGCAGCGGCCGAAGAGTCGTTGCGCAGAATGGAGGAGACTCACGGTCGTGTCATGGAGGAGCGCGAGAAGGCCCATGCCCTGATGCTGCGTGACCGCGACCGCTCGTGGCAGTCTGTTCTTGAGGAGAAAGAGAGGGTAAACGCCGAGTCTCTTGCAAGACAGGAAGCTCATCACCGCGAGGCCATGGAGGCTCTGCAGGGACGTTTTGACGAGACCGTGGCCAAGATGAAGGCCGAACTTGAGAATGTCACCGCCGAAATGCTTCGCCGCCGCCAGTCGGAATTCGAGACGTCAAGTCGCGAGGGTGTGGCGAAGATTCTCGAACCTCTGAATGTGTCGATCCGCGAGATGCGTCAGGCTGTCGCCGACAATACAGAGAAGCATACAGAATTCGGAGGCCGTCTGGCAGCCAACATCCGTATGGTGATGGAGCACAGCGACGCGGCGCGAAAGAGTGCCGACAGACTTGCCGACGCGCTGCGTGGCGGAGGCCGCATTCAGGGTGACTGGGGTGAGAAGGTCCTCACGGAGTTGCTGGAGTCGCAGGGTCTGACAGAGGGTGTGCATTTCGACACGCAGCCTACTCTGCGAGATGCCGCGGGAAATGCTGTCCGCAATGAGAACGACCGTCTGTTGCGCCCCGACGTCATTCTGCATCTCGACCGCGAACGCGATGTGGTGATCGATGCCAAGGTGTCGTTGTCGGCTTTTCTTGACTATCGTTCGGCTGAGACCGACGAGGCTCGCGATGCCGCGCTGAAAAATCACGTGACGAGCATCGAGAACCATGTCAAGGAACTCGCCCGGAAGGATTACTCGGCCTATACATGCCCGGGGCGGATACGCATGGATTATGTCATAATGTTCGTGCCCAACACCACGGCTCTCTATGCCGCCACTCTCCAGAAATCCGACCTGTGGCGCAAAGCCATGGAGAAGGGCGTATATATCGCCGACGAGCAGACGCTTTATGCCGCATTGCGCATCATCGACATGACATGGCGTCAGATCGCACAGGCGGAGAACCATGAGAAAGTCTATGCTCTCGCCAACGAGATGCTCGACCGTGTCAACATGTTTATGGAGAAATTCGTGACTCTCGGCAACAAGCTCAATGATGCCCGTAAAAGCTATGATGACGCTTTTGGCAAGATCCGCGAGTCTGGTCAGAGCATACCGGTCACATGTCGCAAACTGGTAAGCCTCGGAGCGTCCGTGAAGCCCCGCAAAGGTGTCACCCCCGACCTGCTCGGTCTGACCGAGCCCGAAGATCGGCGCATACTGCCTGACGGAGGTGACTCCTGAGGGTGATTATGACTCAAGACATGCGTCCAGGGCTGCCGTAATGGCGGCCCTGTCCATTTTACGGCCTATGAACACGAGTTTCTGCATGCGGTCGCCATATTCGGGATCCCAGTCGTGCATCAGTCCGGGGTCACGGGCAAGCAGAATCTCAAGATCCTCCTCCGGAGCGGTGGCATACCAGCGTCCGGCCTCTGTGAGTCTTTTCTGTGATCCGGCCTGCTCGAAAAGATATGACATGTCGGGATTCTCTTTGAAATAGCAGACGCCTTTGCAGCGGATCACGCTCTTCGGCCAGTTTTTAGCGCAGAACCAGTCGAACTTGTTGAGCGAGAAGGGTCGGCGTGCGAAATACACGAACGTGCCGATGCCGTATTCCTCAGCCTCTCCCTCTCCGTGATGATGGTGGTGATGGCAGTGGCAGACTCCATGCTCATGAACGCAATGCTCGTGGCCATGCTCATGCTCATGGTCATGGTCATGGTCATGGTGATGCTCATGGTGATGGTCATGCTCATGGTCATGGTGGTGATGCTCGTGCTCATGGTCGGCCGGTTTCTCGATCTCCTTTACCCATGTGGCGGATGTGGCAACTTTCTCGAAGTCGAATTTGTGTGTGTCGAGAAGCCGGTCGAAATCGACATCGCAGAAATCGCATTCGATTATCTCGGCCGTGGGCTGCAGAGCGCGTATAACCCCCTTGATCTGAGCCGCCTCCTCTTTGGTGACTTCCGAAATCTTGTTAAGCAGGATGATATTGCAGAATTCGATCTGCTGAATTATCAGATTCTCGATATCCTCTTCCCCGATGTTGTCGCGTGTCAGCGACTCGCCTCCGGCAAACTCGTCGCGCAGACGGAGCGCGTCGGTGACGGTGACGATGCAGTCGAGCGCGACAGAGGCTTTGCGGTTGTATTGCTCTCCCATCGAGGGCATGGCGCATATGGTCTGGGCTATCGGCTCAGGCTCGCAGATTCCACTCGCCTCGATCACAATATAGTCGAAATCTCCGTCGGCGAGGTCGGCAAGCTGGCTCACCAGATCCATTTTGAGTGTGCAGCATATGCAGCCGTTCTGCAACGGCACGAGGCTGTCGTCATTCTGTCCGACAATGCCCCCTTTGGCTATAAGGTCGGCATCGATGTTTACCTCGCCGATGTCATTCACGATAACAGCGAAGCGTATGCCTTTCCTGTTGTTGAGTATTCGGTTGAGAAGTGTTGTCTTTCCGCTTCCGAGATATCCCGTCAGCAGAAGAACCGGTATTGTTTTTTTCTTTTCCATGAGATTCCTGTTTTAGACCCCATCACAATTTAGACCCCATCACACAAAAATGTTGATGTCGGGTGTAGTGCGGTCTATACGAACATATATAAAACAGTGAAGCCTGAATGACAGTTTTGTCAATCAGGCTTCAGGTGTCCAGGATGAGACTCGAACTCACACGGCCAATACGGCCACTACCCCCTCAAAGTAGCGCGTCTACCAATTCCGCCACCTAGACATTTCAAAGGACACTGACAGGATTCCGGATGATCCGGATCTGATAAGTCCTGAGGGATCTGAGCGAAAAACGGGACTCGAACCCGCGACCCCGACCTTGGCAAGGTCGTGCTCTACCAACTGAGCTATTTTCGCGAATTTAATTTGGTGTCCAGGATGAGACTCGAACTCACACGGCCAATACGGCCACTACCCCCTCAAAGTAGCGCGTCTACCAATTCCGCCACCTAGACATTTGAGCGAAAAACGGGACTCGAACCCGCGACCCCGACCTTGGCAAGGTCGTGCT
>CAMWRV010000054.1 GCA_947176745.1 uncultured Muribaculaceae bacterium | reverse complement strand
AAGTTACCTCCGGTCTCGTATATCTTGGCCGCTTTTTGACTTGTTCCTCAGTCGTGTACGTAAAGTACACTCCATCGTCACAAGTCAAAAATCGTCGCAAGCTATACGACCCTGACGGCAACATTTATTATTAAACAAGCTCTTATGACCGACGCTCAATCAAGATGTCTGTCAGTCAGATATATGCAGTCGATTGCGAAGCGGCACGCTCCGCATCAGTTTTTGCTGTTTCTGATTCCGGCGAGCCGGTCGCGAAGCTGAGCCGCACTCTCCCCTCGGCTCACTATGGTGCCGTCGGGAGCTACGAGAATATGATGCGGTATTCCCGAGAATCCGTAGATGTCATATGGTACGCGCTCGGTGTTGTAAAGCACCGGCCAGACTATCTCCTGCTTCTCGACCATGGCGCGTGTGTCTTCGGGCAGATCCCTGACCGCCACACCCACGATCTCAAGCATATCGCCATAGTCAGCGCGCAACGCCTTGAGATCAGGCAGCTCCCTGATGCAATAGGGACACCAGCTCGCCCAGAAGTCGACCACGGCATATTTGCCCGCCGGGAGAAGTGACGACAGCTTCTGACTTTTACCGTCGGCGGTCTCTCCTGCGAAATCTACATATTTTCTGCCCGGCGCGGTCTGCATGCGGTGGCGCGCGAAGTTCTCGTAATGTCTAACCCTTTTCGAAGCTCGGAATTCAGGCGACGCCTCGGAAAGCATGCTGTCTACCCGCTGTGGTTCTGCATATTTCAACCACTCGATTCCGAAATAATCACCAAGCGGATTGTCGCGGTTGGCGTTATACTGCTTCTCGGCGAAGTCAACGTAGAGCGCAATGTCATCAAGATTCTCAACCGAATCGAGGCGGATCATAAGCTCTGACAGCCGGTCGTTGAGGGGAGTGCCTGTCGCCACACTTGTGGAGTCGGTGACCGAAGCGTCACCAGGCTCGGCCACATAGAACGCGCTGACCCTGCCGTCGACAGAAACCTGCATGAAAGCCGGAAAGCTGACCGAATCAGACTCGACAGTGACAAATGTAGCCTCCCCGTTCTTTACGACAGCCGTGGCCACAAGAGTTGAATCCTTATAGTCCGTTAGTTCAACGGTCTTGCCTTCGTATCGTTCCGGAAACTGAATGTGGAGACGGCTCTCCTTACGGCACGCACCCATGGCGAGCATAAGAACCGAGCAGAGAGATAATGACACTGTCAATGCTTTCATAATGTGTTGGTTGCTTGTTTGAGTTTGACATGAAGCTCAGGACTCGGCATGGCGCGTCTTGAAAATCGCGCACGCGTCAGTCCTGTTATAAGAACGTAAATCAGGCGGTTTTGTTTCAATCGCCCGAAGTGTTGGAAATCATGCAAGTATCACTTGCTGACCATGATATCGAGCACAAGATGATCGGTCTCGGTCATGGCCTCGCGCCCGATCGATGTGAGATTGCTGACTGTCCGGTCGATATCGTCGCAGACGATTCCCTCCTGCGATGTGACACACTTGCCGTTCATGGCAAGCATGGCCGACATCAGGGCTGTCGATACTCCTGAAGTGATCTTCATGGCACACGAGGGTTTGGCGCCGTCGCAGATCATGCCGGTCAGATTGGCCACCATGTTCTTTATGGCCGAGCAGACCTCTTCAAATCCTCCACCCATGAGATGCACGAGTCCGGCCGACGCGCCGGTCGATGCCACCACACACCCGCAGAGAGCGGATAGGCGACCGAGACTCTGCTTGATATAAATGCTTGTCAGGCTGCTCAGCGCGAGCGCGCGGGCAAGATCCTCTTCCGACGCGTTTATGTCTTCGGCATAGCAGACCACAGGCAACGTTGCCGTTATGCCCTGATTTCCGCTTCCGGAATTCGACATGACCGGCACCTGCGCTCCGCCCATCCTGGCGTCGCATGCAGCAGAGGTCATTGAGAGGATATGGCGTATCGGGGTATCGCCGAAAAGACGGAGGCCTTCGTTGCGTATCACCTTGCCGAGTCCGTGACCATAATCCTCGCGCAGGGCAAGACGCGCGGCCTCGCGGTTCATCCATCCCGCTTCGAGGATAAAACGAATCTTATCGAGCGGGGTGTTCATGGCGAAATCATATACCATCGCCTCGTTCAGGCGAATGTCGTCGTCGCCCTCGGATGAAGACACGGCATTATCCTTGTCGAGCAAGACCGCGTCTCCTTGCGAGAGAAAGACAAAATTGGTGTGCGAGCCGGAAATGACAGCCCTCGCCCTGCGTCCCTCACCTTCGACATCGACCTCGATATGAAGATTTGAGGGCGGATTCTTATGATGCCCGATCGATATGCGTCCATCGGAGATATACTTTCTCCCCTCCTCAAGACTCGCGGGAGTCACATCACGCAAGACTTCAAGACCGTATTCCGATCTGCCGACAATCGCACCAAGTGCGACAGCTATGGGGAGACCGATCATGCCGGTGCCCGGAATGCCGACGCCCATGGCGTTCTTTATTATGTTTCCGCTCAGCATCAGGCTGATTCTGTCGGGTCGACAGCCGAGCAATTCCGTGGCCTTCGCCACACACAGAGCCACCGCCACAGGCTCGGTGCAGCCTATGGCCGGAACGACCTCGCGGTTGATGAGCGCTATGATTTTTTCAATCTGGTTTTCAGTCATGGTATATAGAGTTGATTCAAGGTTCAGATGGGGAGCTGGCCTTTGCGGCTCTGCTCGATTCTCTTGTTGCGCCAGCAATTGCGGCATACGGCTATATAGCGTTCGTTGCCTCCGATCTCCACCACCTCTCCTTCGGTGATTATCTCTCCCGACGAATTGACGCGCGCGTTGACTATGGTCTTGCGTCCGCATGAACATGTAGACTTCACCTCGTCGATCGAGTCGGCCACTTCAAGAAGACGCTTGGAGCCTTCGAAGAGATGTGTGCGGAAATCTGTACGCAGACCGTAACACACCACATTGATTCCGAAATCATCGACTACCTTTGCAAGCTGATCGACCTGCTCCGTAGAGAGAAACTGGGCCTCATCGACGAGAATCCAGTCGGGATGCGATCCGTCGGGGTAGCTGATGCCGCTTATCTCCTCGTAAAGGTTTGTCTCGGGATATATCCATGAGCACTCGCGCTCAATGCCGATGCGCGAGCGTATCACATTGCTGCTTTCGCGCGTATCGACAACAGGCTTGAAACAGCGGTATGCCATGCCTCGCTCCTCGAAATTGTATGCTGTGGTCAGAAGCATCGCGGTTTTGGCAGAACCCATGGTGCCGTATCTGAAATATAGTTTTCCTATTCTTTTCATCGATCATTCAAATTCTATCGCGAATATAGGAAATTTTCGGCTCTTTATCAAAACATTTTAATTTCCGCGGTTGTTAAAAAAATGTCTAAGTAATTGACTGGACGAGACATTAGAGTTAATTAATTTAACATTTCCGAACTAACGGTCTCTTCCGGAAGCGTTACAACAACGGCAACAATCAAAGAAGGAGGCACACTATGAGCGATACAAACGTTATTTCAGTAGATCCGGGAGCAAAGACATTGGGAGAACTGCGTGTCGGCGAAAACCGGCTGTCGAGGATAAGCCGCCGGCTGTCCGGGCCGAGACATAAGGTAACTGCGCCTTTCCGATACACACTCAATCTTCTGTTCGGAATAAACAGATGCATCAATACCCGGTTTTCGGGCAAAATGATGCTTCTGCGCCTTATTTGCGGCGGCCTCTTCATCGTCATGACGCTCGTACCGATGAGCATCCCCGACATTATGGCTGCTAATTTCACCACAGACGCCATCGTTCTTGCCTCTGTGGGAATCTCGATAATATTTGGCCTGTTCTCCCGCATGGCCACTCTTGCGGGCGCGGTGTGGTTCGGCTTTCTTTTCAGCGTTTCGCTTGAAAATTACGAACCCGACATGACCTGTGCCGCCATAATGATGGTTATGGCCATATTCAGTGTGCTCGGTCCGGGACTCTACAGCATTGACCGATACATACGCAAGCTTCTCCTGTGTCTGGTTCGTGCAGGAAAGAAAAAAACCGCCCGTTGCAAAAAGGGCGGAATCGAATACAATGCCTACGGCAGTGTTGACCGCCGTGTGAGCTGACCGGATGGGGTCTTATTTCTTTGAATATGCCTTGCAGTAGTCTCTGACGGCGCACTCCGGACAATCGGGCCGTCGGGCCTTGCAGACGTAACGCCCATGCAGTATCAGCCAATGGTGGGCTTTCGCTACAAGGTCTTCCGGGATATACTTTATCAGTGTCTTCTCTGTCGCAAGCGGATTGGGCGACCTGTCGGTCAGCCCGATACGGTTGCTGACCCTGAAAACGTGCGTATCTACGGCCATGGCGGCCTTGTTCCAGATCACCGACAGCATCACGTTGGCCGTCTTGCGGCCAACGCCCGGGAGTTTCATAAGCGAGTCGATGTCGGAAGGCATCTCGCCGCCGAATTCCTCTACAAGCACACGCGCGGCCTTTACGAGCGACTTTGTCTTGTTGTTGGGAAATGTCACCGACTTTATGTATCCGTACACCTCCTCTTCAGAGGCCGCAGCCAGATCTTCAGGTTCAGGGAACCGCTCGAACAGGGCCGGAGTCACCATATTGATTCTCTTGTCGGTGCATTGGGCCGACAGGATTACTGCCAATAAAAGATGAAACGGAGTGTCGTAATGCAACTCCGTCTTAGGTTCGGGCATGATTTCCTTGAAAATGGAAATCACGCCCTCATATCTTTGCCGTATGGTCATTGCCGATTTATCAGTGGGCAGCTTCGAATTCACGCAGGAACCGCACGTCGTTCTCGGAGAATAGCCGCAGATCCTTCACTTTGTACTTCAGGTTGGTGATACGCTCTATGCCCATGCCGAACGCATAGCCGGAATACACCTCAGGGTCTATACCGCATGCCTTAAGCACATTGGGGTCAACCATTCCGCAACCCAGAATCTCCACCCAGCCCGTGCCTTTGCAGAACGCACAGCCTTTGCCGCCGCATATGTCGCAGCTGATATCCATTTCAGCCGACGGCTCGGTGAAAGGGAAGTATGAAGGGCGGAGGCGGATCTTGGTCTCAGGCCCGAACATCTGCCGTGCAAAACCGAGGAGCACCTGTCTGAGATCGGCAAAAGAAACATTTTTGTCTATATAGAGACCTTCGATCTGGTGGAAGAAACAGTGTGCGCGAGCCGAGATAGCCTCGTTTCTGTAGACGCGGCCGGGGCAGACTATGCGGATCGGAGGCTGCGCATGCTCCATGACACGGGTCTGAACTGACGACGTGTGCGTGCGCAAGAGGATATCCGCCGGATCGCGCGAGATGAAGAATGTATCCTGCATGTCTCTGGCCGGATGATCGGGAGGGAAATTAAGGCTTTCGAACACATGCCAGTCATCCTCGATCTCCGGGCCCTCGGCTATGGTGAAGCCCATGCCGGCGAATATGCGCAGCATCTCGTTCTGCACTATCGACAGCGGATGGCGTGTCCCAAGTGCCACGGGCGACGCCGTGCGCGTCAGATCCATATCGGCGATTCCGGGGTCGTCGGCAACCGCAAATGAATCCTTAAGACTGTTGATCCTGTCAGTGGCAAACGTTTTCAGTTCGTTTATCTTCTGTCCGACCTCACGCTTGAGTTCTGCCGGAACATTACGGAAATCGGCCATCAGAGCCGAAACGGCACCTTTCTTACTGAGATATTTTATGCGCAGCTGCTCCACCTCCTCTTTATCGGAGGCAACGACAGAGGCAATCTCCTCACGCAGTGCTTTGATCTTATCGAGCATATGTTTTTGTATTTTATGCCACAAAATTAATAAATAATCCCGACATATCGTTATAACAGTATCTACAATATTTAGATTAACCCCAACATTAACCCCAACGTTAACCCAAGTTTTATCAAAAGACAACCTATGAAAACAGACAACAACTGCAAATGTGACAGAAGCGAGGCCGTAAGACTGGCCTGCACATGGGGCGGAGCCCTGCTTCTCGCCGTGGGACTCTCACTGCTCGGCATCTTCATCCGCAACGGATTCGGCCGAATATCGGCCAATTCACGCGTCGTGACCGTGCGCGGTCTGAGCGAGCGAGAGGTAGAGGCCGACAAGGTGACATGGCCCATCGTCAGCAAGCATGTAGGCAACGATCTCGCCTCTCTCTACAGCGACGTCGAATCGACCAACAGCGCGATAGTGGCATTCCTCAGACAGAACGGCATCAGCGAGAAGGAATATTCGGTCAACGCACCCAAAGTCCAGGACATGCAGGCCGACAACTACGGAGGCCAGCAGGCACCATACCGCTACAATGTGACTTCGGTGGTGGTCGTGACAAGCGATCAGGTCAGCAAGGTAAACGAGCTTATGGCAAAGCAGTCAGAACTTATGGCAAAGGGTATCGCCATTGTAGCCGGAGACTACAGCTACCAGACTCTGTATGAATTCACCGGCCTGAACAAAATCAAGCCCGACATGGTGGCCGATGCGACGAAAAACGCCCGCAAGGCCGCCGACAAATTCGCCGAAGACTCGCAGAGCCGTCTCGGCAAGATCAAGTCGGCGTCGCAGGGACAGTTCTCGATCGAGGACCGCGACCAGTACACCCCCTATATCAAGAAAGTCCGCGTCGTTTCGACAATCGAATACTACCTCAAAGACTGACAAATCTGAAGTCTGTTCCGACAAATTTATGCATTATACGATTTTTTTTGTAATTTTGCATACAGAAGGGAAAAACGGCACTCTTTTCAGGCGGATTTATTCTGCCGGGCAACGAAATCCCTGACTTAGACCCCATCCCACAAATATGGTAAAAAAGACGCGCGACAGATTCATTGAGGTTGCCCGCTCCCTGTTTGCAAGAAAGGGAGTGGAAAACACCACCATGAACGATATCGCCGCGGCCTCCGACAAAGGTCGCCGCACGATATATACTTACTTCAAAAGCAAGCGCGAGATCTTCAACGCCGTTATCGAGAGCGAAAGCGACGACCTGCTGCAGAACCTCAGCGCAATCGTGTCGAAACCCATATCGCCCGAGCAGAAACTGAGGGAATATGTGTCGACCCGCATGGAGACCATGCGCCAGATCGTATCGCGCAACGGCTCGCTCCGCGCCGGTTTCTTCAGAGACGTGCGCAAGGTGGACCGGGCGCGCGCCGTGATCTCGCGCAAGGAGATCAAGATGCTCATGCGCATACTCCACGAAGGGGTGGTTCTCGGCATTTTCGACATCCCCGATATAAAGGAGTGGGCCATAATCATAACCAACTCCATTCAGGGTTTCGACGTGCCATACATAAGAAACAACCTCACTGAATACGGAATAGACAAAAACGACATGTCGCGCATGATCGCCGATCTGATACTCAACGGCGTTCGTGTGCGCGAACAATAACAAATACACAAACATAGACAAGACATGAAAATGCTTGAAGGAAAGGTGGCCGTCGTCACTGGCGCAGCCCGCGGTATCGGCAAGGAAATAGCAATCAAATTCGCATCAGAAGGCTGCGACATAGCATTTACCGACCTCGTGATCGACGAGAACGGCAAGAAGACAGAAGAGGAGATCGCCGCTTATGGCGTGAAATGCAAGGGATACGCTTCGAACGCGGCTGATTTCGCAGCCACCGAGGAAGTGGTGAAGCAGATAAAGGAGGATTTCGGCCACATCGACATTCTGGTCAACAACGCCGGCATCACCAAAGACGGCCTCATGCTCCGCATGACCGAGCAGCAGTGGGACGCAGTTATCGCTGTCAACCTCAAATCGGCGTTCAACTATATCCACGCGATCCTGCCCATCATGGTCCGTCAGAAATCAGGCTCGATCATCAACATGGCATCGGTAGTGGGTGTGCACGGCAATGCCGGCCAGTCCAACTATGCCGCTTCGAAGGCCGGTCTGATCGCACTTGCCAAGAGTGTGGCTCAGGAAGTGGGTTCACGCGGCATCCGCGCAAACGCCATCGCTCCCGGATTTATCGAGACTGCCATGACTGCCGCACTTCCCGACGAGGTGAGAGCCGAGTGGTGCCAGAAGATACCTCTGAGACGTGGCGGCAAGGTAGACGATATCGCCAATGTGGCCACATTCCTCGCCTCCGACATGGCAAGCTATGTGACCGGTCAGGTGATCCAGGTCGACGGCGGCATGAACATGTGATGCATCGTCAGACCGACTGATGGAAAAATACGCGCTGGTAATGGCCGGCGGCGAAGGCCGCCGCGCCGGCGGAGAATTGCCCAAGCAGTTTGCACGACTGCTGGGCATTCCTATGTTATGGAGGTCGGTCATGGCTTTCCATGACGAGGATCCGTCGACCGAGATATCGATAGTCATGCACCCCGGTTTCTTCGACTATTACGACATCATGCTGTCGGAACTGCCGAGAGAAGTCAGAGGCATAAGAGTGCGTCTTGTGGCCGGCGGGAGAAGCCGGGCGGAATCTGTGGCCAACGGCATTCTTGCTCTTCCGGAGAACAGGCACACGCTGATCGCCGTGCACGACGCGGCGAGACCCCTTGTATCGGCCGACATGATCTCAAGAGGATGGGAATGCGCCCGCGCAAACGGAGCGGCGGTTCCGGTCGTACCGGTGTCAGACTCCCTGCGGGAGCGCGATGCCGAGGGTGTGCTCCGGGCTGTAGACCGCAGCCGATTCGCCGCAGTGCAGACTCCGCAGGTATTCCGCGCCGACATTCTGCACAAAGCCTATAGGCTGCCTGACAATCCGGCATTCACCGACGACGCTTCGAGAGTCGAGGCCAGCTGGGTGACTGTCACACCTTATGACGGTATTCCGGAAAATATCAAAGTGACCAATCCCTCGGATTTCGCATTCGCCGAGGCTCTGATCAGGGAAAGAATGAAAGAATGAGATCATTCGCAGACACAGAACTCATGTATCTCAAGGGCGTCGGCGAGAAACGCGCAAAGCTTCTCGCCGACGAACTTGACCTGCACACATTCCGTGATCTGCTCCATTATTTTCCTTTCCGCCATATCGACCGCAGCCGGTTTTATAAAATCAGGGAACTGACTGGAGAAATGCCGCTCGTGCAGATACGCGGCCGCTTTATTAGTTTCCAGATCGAGGGAGAAGGTGCGAAAAAAAGACTGCTGGGGCTGTTTACAGACGGTGACCGGCTGATGCAGACCGTGTGGTTCTCACGGGTCAACGCTCTGCGCGATGCATACAGAACCGGCACGGAATACGTGCTTTTCGGCAAGCCCACGCACTATCGCGGCAGCTTCAACATGGTGCATCCCGAGGTGTCGGCATATAACCCCGACAACCCGCCCAAGGGTTTCGAGGGCGTCTACAACATAACCGACAGAATCCGCAAGGCGGGATATTCGCCCAAGCTGCTGTCGGGACTTCTGCGCAATCTCCTCTCCCACCCCGGATTCGCCAGTCTTCCTGAGACTCTGCCGCAGGAAGTAGTCGATGAATTCAGGCTGATGCCGCTCAAAGAAGCCCTCTCCAACATACATTTCCCCGAAAACGCGACACTTCTTCAAAAGGCACGCGAACGGATGAAATTCGAGGAGCTGTTCTATCTACAGATGCATATCCTCCGGTTTTCACGGGCGCGAAGCCGTAAGACCAGAGGTCTTGTTTTTGCAAGAATCGGAGAGTATTTCAATCGGTTCTACACCGAATGCCTGCCTTTCGAACTGACCGGCGCACAGAAAAGAGTGCTTCGCGAGATCCGCGATGACATGCGCACCGGCCGCCAGATGAACCGTCTTCTGCAGGGAGACGTAGGTTCGGGCAAGACCATGGTGGCGTTCATGTCGATGCTTATGGCCTGCGACAACGGACACCAGAGCGCCCTGATGGCCCCGACCGAAATTCTTGCAACACAGCACTACGAGACTCTGAGCGTATGGGCCGCCCGAACCGGCCTCAGTGTCCGACTTCTCACCGGAAGCACCCGCGCCAAAGAGAGGAAAGAGACACTCGCCGGACTCCTCGACGGATCGGTAGATCTGATCGTGGGGACACACGCCCTGATAGAAGATACTGTGCGTTTCCGCAGTCTCGGGCTGGTGCTGATAGACGAACAGCATCGGTTCGGAGTCGCACAGCGGGCAAGGATGTGGGCAAAAAACGATATACCGCCCCACGTGCTCGTCATGACGGCTACACCGATACCGCGCACTCTGGCCATGACCGTCTACGGAGATCTCGACGTATCGGTGATCGACGAGCTGCCGCCGGGCAGAAAACCGGTGGAAACCCTGCTGCGGTTTGACGAAAACAGAATGGAAGTGAACCGTCTGATCGGACGCGAACTCGCCGCCGGACGCCAGGCATATGTGGTCTATCCGCTGATTTCCGACAACCCCAAACTCGAACTCAAAAGCGTAGAGGCCGGATATGAACGCATCTGCGGGATTTTTCCCCAATACAAAGTCTGCTGCGTGCACGGCCGCATGAAACCCGACGTAAAGGATGCGCAGATGCAGAAATTCGTGTCGGGCGAAGCCCGGATTCTTGTAGCCACAACCGTAATCGAGGTCGGCGTCAATGTGCCCAACGCTTCTGTAATGCTGATAGAGAATGCCGAACGGTTCGGACTCTCCCAGCTCCACCAGTTGCGCGGACGCGTCGGACGCGGGTCGGACAGAAGCTACTGCATATTGGTCACCCGGCAGTCGATCGGCGGCGACACACGCAAACGGCTCAACATCATGACCGAGACCTCCGACGGATTTCTCATCTCGGAAGCCGACATGCGACTTCGCGGCCCCGGCGACATGGAGGGCACACAGCAAAGCGGAATCGCATTCGCACTCAATATAGCCAGCCTCGCAACCGACGGCCAGATACTCAATTTCGCCCGGCGCGCGGCACTCCGGATACTCAACGCACACCCCGAACTCGTGGAGACTCCGGGCGACGACAGCGACCGGACTGAGGGTGAACTGCACATTTCACCGCAATCGATCAATACATTACGCCTCGAATTGCGTTATAGATTCATGAAGACCGTCGACTGGTCACAGATATCCTGATATGAGAGAAAAAGAATTTCTGCCGCTCGTAAATGAAAGACTCGGCATAGCGGAATTAAACCCGATGCAGCGCAAAATGATGCAGTCGGCATCGGAAGCACGCGACATAATGCTTCTGTCACCGACAGGATCGGGCAAGACACTCGCATTCATACTCCCCCTTCTCAAACTTATGAAACCTGCCGCGGGGAGAGTGCAGGCAGTGGTCATAGCTCCGTCGCGCGAACTCGTGCTCCAGATAAGCGGCATTATGCGGGAGATCGCTCCCGGATACAAGACCACTCCGCTCTATGGCGGCCACAAAGTCGAAGACGAGGTGAATTCCCTCAAGGCAGGCACCGAGATTGTCGTCGCGACTCCCGGAAGACTACTCGACCACATCAACCGCAGAAACATCGATGTTCTCCCCACGCGCATTCTGATACTCGACGAATTTGACAAGTCTCTCGAACTCGGATTCGAAAAAGAGATGAAGAAAATATTCGGGCGTCTGAAAAACGTGAGCCGTATCATGCTCACATCAGCCACAAAAGCCGATGTGCTGCCTGATTTTCTGACGCTCACAGATCCGCTCGTGCTCGACTACACGGAGCGCAACAGCGATCTTCGCCGCCGCACACGCGTGCACAGAGTGGATTCTGACGCCAACGACAAACTTGAGACACTTGCCACTCTTCTGTGGAATCTGGCGTCGGAAGCAGGCGGATACCAGAAGAGCATTGTCTTTGTCAATCATCGCGAGAGTGCAGAGCGCACCGCCGCATGGCTGAGACGCAGAGACATACCCGCCGTGCTGTATCACGGAGCGCTTGACCAGCGCGACAGAGAAACAGCCATAGCAATGTTCAACAACGGATCACGCCCGATACTCGTGGCGACCGATCTCGCCGCCCGCGGTCTCGACATCGATGGTGTGCGCAATGTCATCCACTACCATCAGCCGCTCACTTCCGAGACTTATACCCATCGCAACGGACGCACCGCGCGTGTCGACGCCGAGGGAGACATATATGTGCTCGTCGGCCCGCAGGAGGATGTGAAGGAGTATATCAGTTTCGACACGACACGCTATCTCGACCCCGACATGAGCCATCGGCACCCGACTATCTTCGAGACCATCTATTTTTCGGCCGGAAGACGCGAGAAACTGTCGAAAGGTGACATACTCGGTTTTCTTGTCAAGGAAGCCGGACTAAATGCCTCCGACATAGGAAAAATAGATGTGCATGACCATTACGCACTCGCCGCAGTGGCCGCTTCCGAAGCCGCAAAAGCGGTAAAAGCTGCAAAAGGTAAAAAAATCAAAGGGGAGAAACGTATCATATCCATCATAGGATAGAGCATGATTCGGAATCAAGTCAGAAACAGCCTTTAAATTTCTAATATTTTCCTTGCACAAAAAGTAGAAAAATGTGCAAAAAGATTGTTGTTCGGCAAAAATTTAGTAATTTTGCGGAATGTTTTAAATATTTACCTCCGGATCCGGAAAGAAGACCGACAGATAAATAACCCTACTCTGCCCAGAGGCAGCAATATAGATACATAGGACAATAGACTTAAAGTAAATCATATAATTGAAAAAGCAACTATGAGCAAGACAAAGAAATTCCTGACATGCGACGGCAATCAGGCCGCAGCGCATATCAGTTACATGTTTAGCGAAGTAGCGGCCATCTACCCCATCACCCCGTCGTCGACAATGGCGGAGTATGTGGATGACTGGTCAGCCGCAGGCCGCAAGAACATCTTCGGAGAGACCGTGATGGTTCAGGAGATGCAGAGCGAGGCCGGCGCGGCAGGTGCCGTACACGGCTCGCTTCAGGCCGGCGCACTGACCACGACCTACACCGCGTCGCAGGGACTTCTGCTGATGATTCCCAACATGTACAAGATAGCCGGCGAGCTGCTTCCGTGCGTGTTCCACGTTTCGGCACGCACGCTGGCCTCACATGCCCTCAGCATCTTCGGCGACCATCAGGACGTAATGGCATGCCGTCAGACCGGCTTCGCCATGTTCTGCGAGGGTTCCGTACAGGAAGTCATGGATCTCTCTGCTGTGGCTCATCTCGCTGCCATCAAGGGCCGAGTGCCTTTCGTCAACTTCTTCGACGGTTTCCGCACATCGCACGAGATACAGAAAATCGAGGCTCTCAGCGAAGAAGATCTCGCTCCGCTCGTAGACCAGAAAGCGCTCGCCGAGTTCCGCGCACGCGCTCTCAATCCCGACAAGCCGGTGGCACGCGGCATGGCCGAGAACCCCGACGTGTTCTTCCAGCACCGCGAGGCGAGCAACAGCTACTATGACGCCATTCCCGAGATCGTCGAGGAATACGTAAAAGAGATGAACCGTCTTACCGGCCGCAACTACGGTCTGTTCGACTATTATGGTGATCCCGAGGCAGAGCGCGTCATCATCGCCATGGGTTCTGTCACCCAGGCCATCAAGGAGACAATCGACTACCTCCGCGAGAAAGGGGAGAAGGTCGGTCTGGTGAGCGTGCACCTCTACCGCCCGTTCTCCGCACGCCATTTCCTCGCCGCAGTTCCGGCATCTGCCAAAAAGATCGCCGTGCTCGACCGCACAAAAGAACCGGGCGCCACAGGCGAGCCCCTCTATCTTGATGTCAAAGACTGCTTCTACGGCAAAGAGAATGCCCCGCTTATCGTGGGCGGCCGCTACGGTCTCAGCTCAAAAGACACTACTCCGGCACAGATACTCGAAGTGTTCGAAAACCTCAAGGCCGACGCCCCCCGCAACCAGTTTACAGTCGGAATCGTCGACGACCTGACGGGTCATTCGCTCCCTGTAGGCCCCGAGATCAACGTCGGCGGCAAAGGCATGTTCCAGGCCAAGTTCTACGGTCTCGGTGCAGACGGTACTGTCGGAGCAAACAAGAACTCCGTCAAGATCATCGGCGACAACACCGACAAATACTGTCAGGCATACTTCTCGTATGACTCCAAGAAGTCAGGCGGTTTCACTTGCTCGCACCTCCGCTTCGGCGATGAGCCCATCCGCTCGACATACCTTGTCAACACTCCCAACTTCGTGGCATGCCATGTGCAGGCATACCTCCACATGTATGACGTGACACGCGGTCTGATGCCCAACGGCACATTCCTGCTCAACACCATCTGGGAGGGCGAAGAACTGGCCGAGAACCTTCCCAACAAGGTAAAGAGATATTTCGCTCAGAACAATATCACCGTCTACTACATCAACGCGACAAAGATCGCACAGGAGATCGGCCTCGGCAACCGCACCAACACTATTCTTCAGAGCGCGTTCTTCCGCATCACCGAGGTTATTCCGGTGGATCTCGCCATCGAGCAGATGAAGAAATTCATCGTCAAGTCATATGGCAAGAAGGGTGAGAATATCGTCAACATGAACAATCAGGCCGTTGACCGCGGCGGCGAATACCATCGCCTCGAAGTCAAGGCGGAATGGGCGGATCTCGCTGATGACGCTCCGACTGCAACGCCTGCTCCCGAGTTCATCGAGACAGTGGTTCGCCCGATCAACGCTCAGGACGGCGACCTTCTCCCCGTGTCGGCCTTCAAGGACAATGCCGACGGCACATGGGAACAGGGAACAGCAGCATATGAGAAACGCGGTGTCGCCGCATTCGTGCCCGAATGGATCACAGCCAACTGTATCCAGTGCAACAAGTGCTCATATGTATGTCCCCACGCAGCGATCCGTCCTTTCGTACTCACACCCGAGGAGGCTGCCGCAGCACCTTTCGGCGAGGATCACTCCAAGCCCGCTCTCGGCAAGACCATGGCCGGCATGCGCTTCGTTCAGCAGGTCGACGTGCTCGACTGTCTCGGATGCGGCAACTGTGTTGACGTGTGTCCGGGCATGAAGGGCGAGAAGGCTCTCAAGATGATGCCTCTCGAGACTCAGCTCAGTCAGGACAAGAACTGGGAATGGCTCGTCAAGAACGTAAGCAATAAGGCTGACCTTGTCGACATATCTCTCAACGTCAAGAACAGCCAGTTCGCCAAACCTCTATTCGAGTTCTCGGGCGCATGCTCAGGCTGCGGCGAGACCCCGTACCTCAAGCTTATCACCCAGCTCTTCGGCTCCCGCGAGGTTGTGGCCAACGCCACCGGCTGTAGCTCAATCTATTCCGGCTCAGTTCCTTCGACTCCCTACACGACCGACGAACACGGCCACGGACCCGCATGGGCCAACTCTCTTTTCGAGGATTTCTGCGAGTATGGTCTCGGCATGCACATAGCATACGAGAAGCTTCGCACCCGCGTGAAAGAGGCGGCCGAGAACATCGCTTCGTGCGAGGAAGCACCCGCCGAGACACGCGCAGCCGCTCAGGCATGGCTCGACGCACGCGACGACGCCAAGGAATCGCACCTCAAGGGTATCGCCCTCGTCGAGGCTGCTCGCCCCGGAGCGGAGAAAGGCTGCGAGGACTGCAAGACTGTCGTAGGTCTGTCTGCTTACCTCACAAAACGCAGCCAGTGGATCGTCGGCGGTGACGGCGCAAGCTACGACATCGGCTTCGGCGGTCTTGACCACGTGATCGCATCTGGCAAAAATGTCAACATTCTCGTGCTTGACACCGAGGTATATTCGAACACAGGCGGCCAGTCGTCGAAATCGACTCCTATCGGCGCAATCGCCAAATTCGCCGCTGCCGGCAAGCGCATCCGCAAGAAAGACCTCGGTCTGATCGCCACCACATACGGTTACGTCTATGTGGCACAGATCGCCATGGGTGCAGACAATGCCCAGACCCTCAAAGCTATCCGCGAGGCCGAGGCATACGACGGTCCGTCGCTCGTGATCGCATACGCTCCCTGTATCAACCACGGCATCAAGAAAGGCATGGGACACAGCCAGGAGGAGGAGAAACAGGCCGTAGAATGCGGTTACTGGCATCTCTGGCGCTACAATCCCGAGCTTGAGGCAAAGGGAGAGAACCCCTTCTCGCTCGACTCGAAAGAGCCAGACTGGAGCAAGTTTGACGACTTCCTCAAGGGTGAGGTGCGTTTCGCATCGCTCTACAAGATGTTCCCGCAGGACGCAGACGAACTGTTCGCCGCCGCCAAGGCAAACGCACAGTGGCGCTACAACAACTACAAGCGTCTCGCCGCACAGAACTGGGGAACCGATCCCGAACTCACTCCCGAAGAGATCGCTCTCCGCAAGAATGACTGATAACATTTTCTCTTGATATCAAAGGCCGTTCCGCCCAGCGGAGCGGCCTTTCTGATACTATCAGATCACCTCTTTGAAAAATTTTCAAAAAAAATTACGCTGAAATTTTGCAGTTTCAGAAAAAAGTTGTAATTTTGCATTCGAAATCACACCGCGGGATGGAGCAGTGGTAGCTCGTTGGGCTCATAACCCAAAGGTCGCAGGTTC
>CAMWRV010000053.1 GCA_947176745.1 uncultured Muribaculaceae bacterium | reverse complement strand
TGCATTTACAATCTCCACAAGATCGAATTTAGAAGTGAAACCTCTTTTTGCAGTCGAAAGATAGGGCATAATTTCAAATTTTATTGTATCTTTGTCAAGTACAGCGTATTCTGGCATTGGTACGATATATTAAAGTTTGGCGACAATAATATAGTGCATTCTTTGCAGAATGCGCTGTATTTTAATTATTCTATTGCATTATTAACATCTTGAAATAAGTTTAAACAACTTCATTATATCATAATCCTAAAACATGATTACGAACATATTTTATGCTCTTAAAACGACTTACTTTGAATAAGATGTGAAACTCGCATGACGAATTCTTCAGCTTTCGGAATCAGGGGTAGAACATCAGATTCTTCCCAATCGTAAAGGTCGTCGTAATCTCCGGTTTGACGCATTGTAAAAAGGCGGCCTATCAATTTTGAATCTTCAGTCAGTAAAATACCGGTTTTTACAAATTTGTCTCCAATCATTCTTATGACGCCCCTATGAGTGGATGCCTCAATTCCATTATAGATGAGCAATGCCACACACGCATAATAGACAGAATAATACAATCTGTTGGCCGCAAGACTCCAATAACCTATATTTCCCACATCCTTTACTTGTTGGATTGTGGAAAAAGCTTTTTCAAGCCGATAAGATACTATTGAATTTCTTTCTTCTGATTTTAGAGTCATGATAATTAATTTCGGAAGAATGTAAGTTTATCTTTCTCCAGGTTTTTATAGAATGGGAGAAAACTGCGTTTGAGCCATCCTGCAAAAGAATATAGTCTTGGATTAATCTCTTCACCCATAGATATGCCGACATCTACAAAGGGCCAAGCGTACTTATCCCAAAGGTCAAAGGGAATTTTCTCTTCTCCGGGAATGAGGATATGGATATCCCAGTCCGAGTCAGGAGATGCATCCCCACGCGCCCTGGACCCATACAAAGACACCTGAGATCCTTTAGGTAGAATCTCTGCAGCCTTTTTCTTCAAAACATCCAGAATCAACTGAAATTTTTCCTTTTCAGACATCGCTGTATGATTTTGATTGCGAAAAATCCCGCAGGCATTTCTGCTTGCGGGATCCCATTTTTGAGCGGAGTGAGCGAGATTCGAACTCGCGATACGCTTTTGGCGTATACACGCTTTCCAGGCGTGCCTCTTCAGCCACTCGAGCATCACTCCGTTGATTTTTCTCTGCAAAGTTAATGCTTTTCGCGCAATTACCAATATGTTTGCCGTTTTTTTTATTAATTTTGTGAATATTTTTGTTCGCATGTCTTTTCCGGAGGCCGTACGGATTACTTTCCCGCACACGGTTACCCCTCGCGAAGACCCTGAATGACAACATTATGAATAAAACCATTCTTTGCGCACTCGTGCCGGTGCTGGCACTTGCCTCCTGCGGCGGTTCAAAACAAGAAAGCAGCGGCTATCCTGACAACTTCAAGTCGATCGGCGATGCGGCCCGCGTGGATTACATGGTCCGGACTGCAAGTCCTGATTCGGTGGCACGGTTCATCATTTACGGCGCGTTGGGGCGCAATCCCGAAGCTCCGGTCGATACTCTCGCCATAGCCACAAACCATGCCTACGAGGTGCTGACAGGCGAGGCGGCCGAGACATTCGCCATAGAATATGACTCGGTGGTGGAAGGCCTTCCACTTGGCGACAAGATGAAGATCTACAGCCTTGCCGGATCGGAAGATCCCCAGGGTCTCGGCTATAAGCTCGGACTCGAATATATGGCTTCGATACGCGACGGCAACAAGTCGGCAGCCGATGTGGAGGCAGAGCTCAAGGAGTTCCGCAAGGCGTGCGGCAACGACACTGCCATGTACCGGCGCTTCATCGTCGGCTTCCACACGGTGCTCAAGGTAGACCACGGCACCGACGTGCCGGAGGATATATACCGCAAATTCGTAAATTACGAATAATCCCCCGCCCTTTTTCACTCTCCCATCTTTACTGACTCTCCCGTTTGACACACTTATGAAAAAATTCTCAGACTATAGCGCGCACATCGAAAAGACCCTGCGCGATCTCGACCTTCCCGGCGGCCCGCTCGCCGGGCTTTATGAACCGATAAGCTATGCCATGTCGGCCGGCGGCAAACGCCTCCGTCCATCTCTGACCCTTATGGCCGCCGACGCATTCGGCGGAGCGGCGGAGAAAGCGGAAAGCGCCGCAGCGGGACTTGAGATGTTCCATAACTTCACCCTTCTCCACGACGATGTGATGGACAACAGCGACATGCGCCGCGGCCGCCCGTCGGTTCACGCCAGATGGGATGTCAACACCGCTATTCTCTCTGGCGACACGATGCTGACCCTCGCGACCATGCAGGTGACACGCGTCGACGACAGCATTCTGCGCGAGGTGCTCGACTCGTTCAACGACATGGCGGTCAAAGTCTACGAAGGGCAGAGACTCGACATGGATTTCGAGACCTCCGACAGCGTCAGCCTCGACGATTACCTTCATATGATCAGCCTCAAGACCGGTATCCTGCTCGGCACATCCGCACGGATCGGTGCTCTGATCGGAGGCGCGTCGAAAGAAGATGCCGACCGCATGACGGAATATGGCGTGATGCTCGGCAACGCCTTCCAGATACAGGATGACTGGCTCGACGTGTTCGGCGACTCGACCACCTTCGGCAAGCCGATCGGCGGCGACATCAACAACAACAAGAAATCATTTCTTCTGCTGTCGGCGCTTGCCTCCGCCACCCCCGAGGCCGAGGCACTCCGCGAGGCTATGAAACTTCCCGCCGGACCGACAAAGATAAAGACAGTCACCCGCATATACGAGAGACTCGACATGACCGCCCGCTGCCGCGAGGCGATCTCGGCCTACAGCTCAAAAGCCATAGCGGCACTCAAAGCCACCTCTCTTTCCGATGAGAACCGCGAACCCTTCCGACTTTTAGTGGAGAAACTGACAGGAAGAAAAAAATAAGGGAGACAGTCACAGGAATCCACGCACTTATAGGGCGCCCAATCCCACAAAATACTTGTAAATTGACAGATACACATACCCATCTCTACATGGCCGACGCCTACCCCGACGGCTGCGACGCAGCCGTGGAGCGTGCCGTCACGGCGGGGGTCCGGCAGCTTGTCTTCCCCGGCGTCAGCATGGAGTCGCTTGAACAGATGCAGGAACTTCACCGCAAGTTTCCCGACAACACGGTCATCGCGCTCGGTCTTCATCCCACCGAACTTGACGATGACTGGAGCCGGACACTCGACCGTATGGAGAAGCTGCTTCCCGGCGAGTTCCGTGCAATCGGCGAGACAGGCATAGACCTCTACCACGACACCTCTCGCCGCGAAGAGCAGCGGCAGGCATTCGCCCGCCAGCTCGAATGGGCGCGCCGGCACGGGCTTCCGGTCATAATCCACTGCCGCGAGGGGCTCGACGACACACTCGACATAATAAGCGCGGCGGGCGACGGACTTCCGCCCTTGATATTCCACAGCTTCACCGGAACAGCCGATGACGTGAGACGCATACGGGGCGTGTGCGACCCGTGGTTCGGCATCAACGGAGTCGTCACGTTCAAAAACGCTCCGGCACTCCGCGATGCTCTGCCGGAGATCGGACTCGACCGCATCCTGCTTGAGACCGATTCGCCGTGGCTCTCCCCCGCCCCACATCGCGGAGAACGCAACGAAAGCGCACGCATACCGCTCATACGCGACTGCGTGGCCGCTACACTCGGTCTGACCTCTGAAGAGGTCGAGACAGCCACAGACCATTCGGCGGCACGCCTTTTCGGATTCGGAGCCGCAGACACCCCATAAACCACACGACATGATCTCACAGCCCGTAGCCATATTCCTTCTTGTTCTGGTCATCATCCTGCTGGGACCGGTGTTGTTCCGGCGGCTGAAAGTTCCCCCGATCGTGGGAATGATAATAGCCGGCATGGCTGTCGGGCCCTACGGGTTCGGACTTCTCGACCGCGACGCCAGTTTCAGGATATTCGGCGAGGTGGGGATTCTCTACATCATGTTCCAGGCGGCGGTCGACATCGACATGTTCCACCTGCGGCAACAGATGAGGCGCGGGCTGCTGTTCGGACTTATGTCGTTCATTCTGCCGATGACGGCCGGCGTGTTCGGTGCCCGCTACGCGTTCGGCACAGGCTGGGACACGGCAGTTCTGATCGCCTCGATGTATGCCTCGCACACACTTGTGTCTTATCCGGTGGTGAGCCGTTTCGGGCTTCAGAACACGCGGGGGGCCGTGATAGCCGTCTGCGGCACGATAGTCGCCGTGATGCTTGCTCTGCTCTGTCTGGCCGGCGTCGTTCAGACGCACGTGGCCGGAGCGTTCGAAATCACAAGCATACTGCGGCTGCTGATACTGACAGCGGTCTACTGCGTGGCCACGGGCTACGCCTTTCCGTTGGTGACACGACGCTTCTTCAAGAGCAACTCCGACCCGGTGGCGCAATACATCTTCATTCTCGCGCTCGTCTTCGTGGCCTCGCTTCTGGCGAGCGTGATCGGACTGGAGGCGATCCTCGGAGCATTCTATGCCGGGCTTGTGCTCAACCGGATGATCCCCGGCAGGTCGCCGCTGATGAAAAACATCAGGTTCGTCGGCGACTCTATCTTCATACCCTACTTCCTTATCGGGGTAGGCATGCTGATCAACGTAGGCGTTATCCTCAAGGGGTGGGGCGTGATCTGGGTTGCGGCCAACATGTCGGCAGTAGCCTTAGGCACTAAATGGCTCGCCTCATACGCGGCGAGGCGCATGTTCGGCCTTAACGGGACAGAGAGTACCCTGATGTTCGGTCTCACAAGCGGCAAAGCCGCCGCCACGATCGCCGCCGTGATGATCGGCTACAGCTACGGCATGCTCACCGAAGACATGATGAACGGCGCCGTGGTCATGATCCTCATATGCTGCATAGTGGCCTCGGTCATCACCGAGCGGGCGGCCAAGCGCATCAGGATGCGCCTCACAGAGCAGGACCTGGAGCATGAGGATGTGGGCGAGACAGAGTTCGCCCGCCAGATCGTGTCGGTCTCCAACCCGGTCACGGCCGAAGGCCTGGTGAGAATGGCCGTATTCATGCGCAACCGTCTCAACCGCAACCCCATGACGGTACTGTATGTGCGCACGGGCAACGAGAACCGGTCGCGGGCGATGGGGCGCACGGCACTCCGCATGGCTGCCGATGCCGCGGAGCAGATGGATGTGGCGACACGCACTGTGGAGCGCTTCGACATCAATGTCACGACCGCCCTCGGAAATGTGGCCGTAGAGCAGGAAGCCACCGAGATAGTGATCGGTCTTCACCGCAGGTCGAACATAGTCGACACGTTTTACGGCTCACTTGTCGAACAGCTTCTTGACACGACAAACCGCATGGTCATCATGTCGCGATGCTTCATACCGGTCGACACAGTGACCCGCGTCATGGCCGTCGTGCCCCGCAACGCCGAATATGAGACCGGATTCCACCTGTGGGTGTCAAGAATCGCCACACTTGCCTGCAACATTGAGGCGCGTCTGACGTTTATAACGTATAAGGATACCGAAGAATTCATCCGCACGGCACTTGCCGAAGACAAGACCGAGGTCGACGTGCGCTTCGAGTTGCTCGATTCCTATGATGACTTCATCCTGTTGTCGGGCGACATCGGAGAAGACGATCTGCTTGTGGTGGTCGGTGCTCGCAAAGGCTCGATCTCCTACAGCAGCGACCTTGAGGCGCTGCCCGGCTTCCTGAGCCGGTATTTCAGCCGCCACAACCTGATGGTCGTCTATCCGCGACAGTACTGACTTGCACGATGGGTCACTGAAAAGACTATAGACTGCTATTATGTGTCAACAGACACCAATGATTTACTTTAACTAAATATCAGACACACGTTATGAAAAAGTACTTAGCTGAATTCTTCGGCACCATGTTTCTGGTGCTCCTCGCGTGCGGCAGCGCCGTGCTCGCAGGCCCGTCGATCGGCGGACTCGGAATCGGACTCTGTTTCGGTCTCGTGCTTGTATGCCTCTGCTACTGCATCGGCAACATTTCAGGATGCCACGTCAATCCTGCGGTATCGTTCGCCATGCTTCTGAGCAACCGCATGTCGTTCAAGGACTTCATCGGCTACGTGATCTTCCAGCTCGCCGGCGCCGCCGTGGGCGCGGGTTTCCTCTACTGGTTCTGGCAGATCGCGGGAGCTGACTTCCAGTTCGGCGGCATCACCGCCCAGAGCGGCAACTTCCTTGCCACCAACGTCTGCCAGCCCGGTGTCAGCCAGGGCATGGCTCTTCTCTGCGAGATCCTGCTCACGATGTTCTTCGTGCTGATCGTTCTCGGATCGACAGATGAGAAGAAAGGTTTCGGCAAATTCGCCGGACTGGCCATCGGTCTCGGACTCGGTCTTGTCAACATTGTCGGAATCCCCGTCGACAACTGCTCGGTCAACCCCGCGCGCAGCTTCGGCCCCGCCATCTACAGCCCCGGAGCATGGGTTGATTTCTGGGTAATGGTAGTCGGCCCGCTCGTCGGAGCCCTTCTGTCGGTAATCATCTGGAAGATGGTGAAATGCGGCAAAGACTGCGAGGCATGACAAACACATGTCATGACAACACATCAAGGAGATCCCGCCGAGGGATCTCCTTCTTTTTTGCCACTTTTACCGTCACAATCAGTCATAATGACAATTATTTGCCGGCAAAGTTGGCATTTAGGTCAAATATCGCTATTTTTGCGGAATACTAACCTAACAACTATATGAGACATCTGTACCTCGCGCTGACATCTGCCGTCATCTCCATCTTCTGCGCTTCAGCGCAAAGCAATCTTCTTGACGGCGCGGTCACGTCTGACACTGACCGGCACAACAGCCCCTACTTCTTCTACGAATCATGGCTGTGCCATTATGCCGACGGCACGGTTCCGCAGGATGGAGTGCGCCCCAACTCGATCTTCAGCGAAGTCCAGCCCTCATGGACAGTCATGCACGACGGAAAGAAATATGACATAGGCGGCAGCGACGCCAACGGATTCCAGGTCGGACTGCCGGTGGTCGTGCTCGACTACCCGACATATAACGAGGTACATCCGTTCCGCGACTTCAGCTACAGTTTCCCGATAGAAGTGCCCTGTTCGGGCAGATACATACTCAGCGGCTGCGCCCGTTCTCTGACCTCCGACAAGCTGACAAGCACACCGCCGTCTACGGTCAATACATACCAGATAATGGTATTTGTGGCCGATCCCGGTCCCGGAGAGAAGAGTATCGAGGTGGTAGACAAAGGTGACAAGGCCGAGCTTGAAGTCCGCGATTCCGACGGCACTCTGCTTCCGTCGGGATTCACACCGCTTCCGGCCCATTCGCTCTCTTCCGACACTGGGCCGTTCGAGATCGGACTTGACCTTGACACCGACGCGCACTTTCTGACCATCTACGCCCCGACGCGACTGGCCGTGGTCGGAGACCTGCGTCTTGTTGCCGACGGAGACGTCGGAACCGTGACCGTCTGCCAAGACCCGGACACTGCGGCTCCAGCTACCTACGATCTGGCGGGACGGCGCGTGGATCCGGCATCACGACCGGCGGCCGGCGTCTATATCGAAGTTGCAGGCGGCAAAAGCAGGAAAGTTTTGCTGAGATGAATGACCCACGCCCCCGGGGACGGCGACAGATACAGACATAATGGAGCCGGGACGCGTTCAGACGTGCCCCGGCTCCGGTCGGTTATGGAGCTTCCTGTCGGTCAGGAAGATTTTGTGTCGGTGTGCAGCTGTGCGTCAGCGCGAAGCTGCTGCTTCCCCTTTATCAGGAGATATACTCCCGAGGCTATGGCCGTGCAGCCGGGAATCCATATGCCGCTGATATCGACAAGCAGTCCGATTATGAACGCTATTATGCCGATAATGCAGAATGTCCATCCGCTTTTCTTGAGAAAATCGGCGTTCCCGGCAACCGGATCAACAGTCACGGCCACCGCAGTGTCTTTCTTTTCGGTATCCATAATACAATCTGTTTTTCATATTTTACGTTCGGGCGGATCCCCCTGCCGTCAGGCGGCGAGATGGAACCAGCCGATACAGAGATCCGTAAGCCAGATCCAGAGCGGGCAGAATCCCATGAAGAGGATCGTCGACAGAGCGAGCGAAGAAGTTCCGGTTGCCACATAAGTGTTGTAGCGGCTGGCGATGATGATGCCCGAGAATGCCGGAGGAAGAGCGGCGCAGACCACAAGCATCTTGAGGTTGACAGGCTCCATCTTGAAGATGACTCCGACCACGAGAATAGCCAGAGGCATTATTATCAGCTTCAGGAACGAACCCATCAGGGCCTGACCGTTGATCTTGATCTTCACTGAAGAAAGCGTGATTCCTGCGGCAAACACGGCCACAGAAGCGTTGGCACCCTTGATCAGGTCGAACGACGGATCAAGATACGAGGGCCACTTCAGACCGCAGAGCACGAGAATGACCGCCAGGATCGGAGCCCATGCCACAGGTTCCTTGATGGCATTGAGCACAGGCAGCCACGGATTCGGTTTCTTTCCGCCGTCGGCGGTAGCGTTCTGCCGTGCGTTACCGGCATTGAGCAGAGCCAGACCGATCGGAATGCCGAAAGCGTTCACCTCGATTGCCACGATCGCGATCACAAGACCCACCGATGCCGAATCGCCGAAAATAGGCTGTAGCACCGCGAATCCGAGAAATCCGATAGTCGGCGAGCCAGAGATCAAAGCCGATATCGCGGAGTCGGCCATAGAGTCTTTGTAGAGATACTTGAACACGAAATAGACCAGAAAGAAACATGCGAGAAGCACGACAAATGATATCAGCGTCAGTTTGACGTCGACACTCAGCATCTCGCGGTTAGCCTTGATGATCGACACGAAGAGGGCGGCCGGCAGCGCGTAGTTGAGCACCAGCTTGTTGAGCACCCGGGCGTTCTCGCCGGTGAAAGCCCCTGTCTTGCCGGCATAATATCCGAGCAGCATGACCGTCAGGATCGGCACGATTGCATAGAGAATAATATGTTCCATAGTCCTGTGGAATGTGCCGCATACGGTCTGCTGTCAAAAGGGCAGACCGTATGCGGCTGGTTTATACTGTGATTTGCCGCAGGGGAGCGGGATTGAGGTAGCCGATGTGACCGGATTCCTTACCGGCGTCGGCAGCAAGTTGCACGTCGATAAGTGTGGGTCGCCGCGATGCGATCGCCTTCTCGAGCGCATCCTTAAGCACTGCCGGTGTCGTGACGTAATAGGCGTCAGCGCCGAAAGCCTCGGCCATCTTGTCGTAGCGGGCATTGATGTCGAGCGTTGTCGGAGCCGGATCGGAGGTCTCGTCGAGCGGTTTGCCGATGCCGTTGTAGATTCCGCCGTTGTTGAATATCACTACAGTCACCGGCAGCCGGAAACGGCAGATGGTCGAGAATTCCATGCCCGAGAATCCGAAAGCGGAGTCTCCCTCTATCGCCACGACCGACTTGCCGGTAGCGACGGCGGCGCCGATGCATGATCCCATGCCCATGCCCATTATCGCCCAGGTGGCGCAGTCAATGCGGTGTCGCGGCAACGACATCGACACCGTGTCTCGCGTATCGTCGAGCGTATTGGCACCCTCGTTGACGAGAATCACGTCGGGGTTGGCCGCGAGCACCGGTTTTATGGCACTGAGCGCGCTCCAGTGGTTCATGGGCGAGAGAGAGGCCGCCGCCTCAAGACGCTCGGCAAACCGGGCGTTCTTCTCTTTCGTCTCGGCCTGAAGCGAGGGCACCCACTGCGGATCGGCCGACATCGTCTTCGTGGCGAGCGACTTTATGAGAGCATCGACCGACAGACCGAGATCTCCCACCACCGGCGCGGCACACGGCCTGTTGGTGTCGATCTCCTGCGGATCTACATCAAGATGCACGAACTTGGTGTCGGGACTCCATTTTCCCTTTCCGAAACTCAGCAGCCAGTTGAGACGCGCGCCTATCATAACGACCACATCCGCTTTCTCCATGACGGTCGAACGGCACGACAGGGCACTGAGCGGCCCTTCGTCGGGCAAGAGCCCTTTCGCCATCGACATCGGGAAATAGGGGATGTTGAATTTCTCGACAAGAGTCTTAATGCTGTCGTCGATCTGCGCGTAGGCCGCACCCTTGCCGAGCAGAATCGCCGGGCGTTTCGCACCCGCGATAAGAGCGGCCGCACGTTCCACCGCCTCTTCCGATGGGGCGACAGGCGCATATGGATCGACCGGAGTGTAGAAAAGTTTCTCGGCCTCCGAAGCATCCATTATCTCGCCGAGCGCGGGGGTGGTCATGTCAATGTAGACTCCGCCCGGACGGCCGCTGACCGCGGCGCGATAGGCACGGTTGACAGCCGCAGGTATGTCGCGGGCATGCGAGCACCTGAATGCGGCCTTGACAAGCGGCCGGGCAGTGTTGAGCTGGTCGAGCTCCTCATATGTGCCCATCTTCATGTCGACCATCGTAGGATCTGACGCTCCCGAAATCTGTATCATCGGGTAGCAGTTGACGGTGGCGTTGGCAGTGGCTGTCAGACCGTTGAGAAATCCGAGCGACGACACGGTCATCAGCACGCCGGGCGCGCGGGTCAGAAAGCCCTCGGTGGCGGCGGCCATGCCCGCCTGCTGCTCGAACCTGAATCCGACAAAGCGTATTCCCTGCTCCTGCACGAGATAGGCGGCCTCGGTGATCGGTATTCCCACAAGTCCGTAGACGTTGCGGATTCCAACATTCTTCAGAGCGCGGGCAAGTATGTACATGCCCGTTACCTGTTCCGGAAATTTCGGAGCTGCGGGGGGTGTACACCCGCAGGTTCCGGTAGCTGTATTTGCCATGACTGTTATTTCTTAGGAGCGGTTGTGCCGTTGGCGGCGAACTGTGAGATCTCATCGTCGGTGTAACCGTATGCCTTGAGCACGTCAGAGGTGTCGCCGCCCAGCGCGGGGCATGGACCATATGATGGCTGGAAGCTCGACATGGTGAACGGACATCCGACAGTGACGAATTCACCGATCTCGCCACCCTGGTCGATCTTGACAAGCGTGTTGCCGTCATAGAGCGACTCGTCGGTCATGACCTCCTTTGTCGAGAGTACCGGCCCGACAGGCACTCCGAATTTCGACAGAGTCTCTACTACCTCGAACTTTGTCTTGTCGGCTGTCCACTTGCCGATACGGTCGTAGATCTCCTGTTTGTGGCGGTCGCGGGCGTCGGCGGTGTTGAAATCGGGATTTGTCAGCCAGTCCTCGAAACCGAGACCCTTGCATGCCAGTTCGAAATCCTTCTCGCCGCGCTGAAGAATGATATAGACGTAATTGTTGGCGTCAACCTCGGAGTCGTATCCTCCCGATGGCTTGCACTTGTAGGTCCATCCGAGCACTCCGCCACCCTCGATGTTGCCTGAACGGGGCACACAGTCGCCGAACTTTCCGTCGGGATACTGCGGGAATTGCGAGAGGTAGCCGATCTTGTCGAGAGTAAGCTGGTCGCGCGTCTTGATACGGCATAGGTTGAGACATGCGTTGTGCATCGACTGGTAGACATAGCATCCCTCGCCCGTCTTCTCTCTCTGGCAGAGGGCGGCCAGCAGACCTATCAGAAGGTGCATGCCGGTATTTGAATCTCCGAGCGCGGCGCCGCTCTGGGTCGGCACATTGTACTGGCCGTCATACCATCCGGTGGTGGAGGCTGCGGCGGCAGTAACTTGCGCAATCGGCTCATATGCCTTCAGATCCTTGTATTTCGACGACAGGGGGAAACCCTTGATCGTTCCGTAGATGCAGCGCGGATTGATCTTGTGTACGGCCTCCCAGCTGAAACCGAGCTTATCCATTGCGCCCGGATGCAGGTTCTCCACAAATATGTCGGCAGTCTCAAGCAGTTTTGTCAGGATCTTCGCTCCGTCGGGAGTCTTGGCGTCGAGCGCGAGCGACTTCTTGTCGGAGTTGAGCTGGAGGAAATAATAGCTCGGCAGGTCAGGATTGAACTGCAGTTCCTTACGGGTGGCGTCGCCGACACCGGGGCGCTCGATCTTTATCACTTCGGCGCCAAGCCACGCAAGCATCTGCGTGCACGAGGGGCCTGACTGTACTTCGGTGAAGTCGATCACCTTGATTCCTTGAAGCGGTGCTGTATTCATAGTATTTTCTGTTTAATTAGCTTCATTTAAAACATCCGGCCACGGAGAAAGGTTGAATCGTCCGCAATTTGTCAGACACACCATCACTCCGGTGGCGAACTGCATGAACCCAACCGGCCGGAATCCGGTTAAAACAATATCCATATTGACCACTATGAAAACCATATCGAAAACCATATCAGCCGCAATCATGCTTGCCGTGTGCCCTGTGGCACCGTCGCGGGCCGACGGAGTGACATCCGCAGACGTGCTTCGCGACAGCCTTCCGGAGCACTGGGAACTCGACCGGCAGTATTTCCAGACCACACCGACCGACGACCGCTGGTGGGACACGTTCAACGATCCGGTCCTTATCGGTCTGCTGCGGCGTGCCGTCGGCAACAACTTCGATGTCGTTGCCGCACAGAGCCGCATCGAAGCCGCCCGCCAGGTATGCATAGCCGCCCGTTCAGGCTACTATCCGACCGTAGGAGTCTCGGCCGACTGGAGTCACGACCGCACCGTGATGACAGGAGCGTCGGGCAGACCGACCGGAGATGTGTCGGGATACTTCTCGCTCGGTCTGACGATGAACTGGGAGATCGACGTGTTCGGCCGCATAGCCGCGCAGTCGAAGGCCGACAAGGCTGCCTATGAGGCAAGCGTGGCCGATTATGACGCAACGCTCGTGTCGCTGTGCGCCAATGTGGCGAAAGCCTATTTTCAGCTCAGGCTCGCTCAGGCCGAACTTGCGGTGGCTGAAAAGACGATAGGAAATTCCGAGGCGCTTCTCGATGTGGCGAAGACCCGCTATGAAGTCGGTCTGAGTCCGGCGGTCGATGTGGTGCAGGCCCGGATGGTAGTCGGCGAGACAAAAGCGACTGTTCCCGCACTCAAGGCTTCGGTGTCGACCTCGATCAACGCTCTGGCGCTTCTTATCGGAGAATACCCCGACAGTCTTGCGGACCTCAATGAACCGGCGCCGATTCCGACCGTCACCGCGCCTGATGTGTCGGTGAGTCCGTCGGCACTGCTGCGCCGGCGTCCCGACGTGGTCGAGGCCGAAAAGGAACTCGCCGAAGCTGCCGCATCGGTCGGAATAGCAAAAAAAGACTTTCTTCCCACCCTGTCGGTAAGCGCGGAAATAGGCACTCAGGCGCATGCTCTCAAAGACCTTTTCGGCGCCGGCTCGTTATACTATTCGGTGATGCCCACTCTGTCGTGGACAATTTTCGACGGTTTCGCGCGCAAGGCGAAGGTAGCGGAGGCCCGCGCACAGATGGAGGAGGAGATCGCCCAATACAACCAGACTGTCATGACTGCCGTGCAGGAGGTCAACAACGCCATGATCTCCTGGCAGTCTGTGACCGAACAGGCGCAATATCACGAGATCCTTCTCAAGGATGCCCACCGGATACTTGAACTACAGACCGACCGATACAAGCAGGGACTCCTCGATTTCACCGACGTTGCAAACGCCGAGACCACCGTGCTACAGTATGAGAACGCGGTCGTGGAGTCGAAGGCCTCGCAGCTCGCGGCTCTCGTCACCCTGTACGCCGCGCTGGGCGGGGGCTGGGAGTGAACGGCGGCTTTATCATGAAATTCAATACAGACGATATGAAAAGGTATTTTTACAGACTTATAGCCGTCGGCGCGATCCTGATGCCGCTTTGCTCCTGCCATAAGGAGAAAGACTCTGATTCCGACGCGACGCCGGAAATCAATGTGGCCGAGGCAATGACCGATTCGATAGTGCTCCATAAGGATTATCCCGGCTATCTTGAGGCAAGGACAAAAGCCGATGTTGTAGGCGAGGTGAGCGGGCGTCTGCTGACGAAGAATTTCGAATCGGGCAGTTACGTCACCAAGGGGCAGATTCTTTTCACGATCGACCCGACGCTCTACCGCGATGCGGTGACAGAAGCCGAGGCCACACTCGCATCGGCGTCGAGCCAGCGCGACTACTACACGAGTCAGAGTTCGGCGATGCAGAAAGCCTACGAACAGGATGCGGTGTCGAAGATGGAGCTTCTGGAATCGCAGTCGTCGCTGCGTCAGGCAGAGGCTTCGATCAAGAACGCCACAGCTGCGCTTGAGAACGCGCGGACGAAGCTTTCGAAGTGTACGGTCCGCGCCCCGGTGTCGGGCTACATCACCGACAATGCCGTATCAGTCGGGAATTACATAAACGGAGAGAACAGCCCGCAGACGCTTGCCACCATCTACGACAACTCCCTGCTCGACGCCCGGTTCTCGATCGAGGATGACCAGTACCGCAATCTGCTTGGAGCCGACAGCGGCAAAAGCGGCGCGCTCTACCGCAACATGCCTCTGACATTCCAGACGGCCCTCCCCCACTCCTATACCGCCGACCTCTACTATGTGGCCCCGAGCGTCAACACATCGACCGGGTCGCTCGAACTTGTCGGCAATGTGAGGAATATCGACAACGAGCTGAAAGACGGCATGTATGTGACAGTATCGCTACCATACGGCACAAACCCGAAAGCCGTGATCGTGAAAGACGCGGCACTCTCGACCGACCAGCTCGGCAAATATCTCTATGTCGTCAACGACTCTGACAAGGTGGTCTACACTCCTGTCACAGTCGGGCCGCTCTACCGCGACTCGCTCCGCGTGATCGAGAAAGGTATCAAGGCCGGCGACCGTTATGTGACCGAAGCGCTACTGACCGTCCGCAACGGCATGAAAGTCAAACCGGTTCTCAAGTAACCCCGAGGGGTTCACGAGCGCCAAAAGAGAAGTGCCTATGTTTTCACGATTCTTTATAAAACGGCCCATCTTCGCCACCGTCCTCGCCATACTGATGGTCATAGCGGGCGCGATCTGCGTGTTCACGCTCCCTATAGCGCAGTATCCCGACATAACACCGCCGACAGTGTCGGTTTCGGCCACCTACCCCGGAGCCAACGCCAAGACCGTGGCCCAGGCCGTCGGCGTACCGATCGAGGCCCAGGTCAACGGTGTCGAGAACATGCTCTACATGAGCTCTACAAGTTCCGACGGGTCTTACTCGCTGACCATAACATTCGAGAACGGCACAGATGTGGACCAGGCCGCCATCGACGTGCAGAACCGCATGTCGGAAGTCACGTCGACGCTTCCGGAGGCCGTGACCGAACAGGGTGTCAGCGTCCGCAAGGAGTCAACCGACCAGGTTCTGTTCTGCACTCTCGAAAGCAGCGATCCGGAGCGTTATGACGCGCTCTATCTCGCCAACTACGCCCAGCTCAATCTGGTCGACCCGCTTTCGCGCGTCGAAGGAGTGGGGGGCGTTCAGGCGTTCGGCGCGGGGGAATACAGCATGCGTGTCTGGCTCGATCCGGAGAAGATGCGCGCGCGCGGCCTCACTCCCGACGACGTCACGTCGGCAATCGAGTCGCAGAACATGGAGGTCTCGGCGGGCACCGTCGGCAATCCCCCCGGCAACAGCGGCAACGCCTTCCAGTTCACGCTCACAAGCCAGGGGCAGCTGACCGACGCCTCTCAGTTCGGCGACATCATAATCCGCACCGACGAGACCGGGATACTGCGTCTCAAGGATGTGGCGCGTGTCGAACTGGGCAGCGAGAGCTACGACGTCGTCTCGCGTGTCAACGGCAAGGAGGTGGCGCTTCTCGGCGTCCAGCAGCTGCCGGGCGCGAACGCGCTCGACGTGGCCGACGGAGCGATCAAGGAACTCGACCGTCTGAGTGCCTATTTCCCCGAGGGGGTGACCTACAGGGTGGTGCTGAATTCCACAACATACGTGCGCGAGTCGCTGAGCGACGTGCTGACCACCTTCCTTCTGACCACACTCATTGTCATGGCCGTCATACTGTTCTTCCTCCAGAACTGGCGTGCGGTGGTGATTCCGATGATCACCATTCCTGTGTCGCTGATCGCCACATTCGCGGTGATGAAGATAATGGGGTTCACGCTCAATACACTTACTCTGTTCGGCCTTGTGCTGGCAATAGCGATCGTGGTCGACGACGCGATCGTGGTGGTCGAAGACTGCTCGCGACTCGTCGACAAAGGCATCATGACACCGCGCCAGGCGGCTGTCAAGGCGATGCAGGAGCTGACCGGGCCCGTTGTCGGCGAAGTGCTTGTGCTGATGGCCGTGTTCATTCCGACAGCGTTCATATCGGGTATCACAGGACAGCTCTACAAGCAGTTCGCGCTGACCATAGCCGTCTCGACGGCGTTCTCAGGCTTCAACGCGCTCACACTGACTCCGGCACTGTGCGCCCTCTTCCTCCGTCCGCTCAAACCGACAAAGAATATCCTCTACAAAGGCTTCAACAAGGGCTTCGACCGGACTTTAAAGCTCTATGAGAAGACAATAGCACGTCTTCTCGGCCACTCCGGTCTGACGCTTGCCGTGTATGGAGCAATTACCGTCGGGGCGCTCATATGGTTCGTCAACAGGCCGTCGAGTTATCTGCCCGAAGAAGACATGGGATATTTCATGGCCTCTGTCCAGCTTCCGACCGGGGCGTCGATGGAACGCACCGAGAAGGTGGTCAACGCCATCTGCGACGAGATAAAGAAGGAGGTGCCGCAGGTCAAGGATGTGATGAGCATCGTGGGATTCTCGATGATGGGAGGCGGAGAGGCCTCCAACATGGCGTCGATCAATGTAATTCTCGTGCCGTGGAGCAAACGCGGACATGACGGGGGAATAGACGCCGTGATGGATAAAGTGAGCCGCATCGCCGCACGCCATCAGGAAGC
>CAMWRV010000052.1 GCA_947176745.1 uncultured Muribaculaceae bacterium | reverse complement strand
GGCCACGGCATGCTGATATGGCACATTGATTATGTCAAAGAGATATTTGACGACAACGTGGTCAACAACACCCCTACCCACCAGTATGTGGATCTTATCGAAGCCAATGGCAAGAAAAATGAGAAATACGCATCCGGCCATACTTTCCCAGGCACAAGCAATATAACCTCATACAGCTTCAAAAGCTGGTCGGGCACTCCTTGCGGAGTCGAGCTGAACGACATCACCGAATCCGACGGAATCATTATAAAGCGCGCAGATGTCACCACACAGGGAGGGGTCGGAAACATTGCCACAGAATCAGATTACCCTGAAACATATTTCAATCTTCAGGGCATTCCTGTATCGAATCCCTCAGCCGGACAGATTCTTATAAGACGATCAGGAGGAAAGAGCGAGAAGATAATCGCACGATAAAACCCCACGCATTCATAGCGCACGAAAATTATTAGCGGAGCCGCAGGATTGCAGCTCCGCTAATAATTTATTCCACATATTTTTATCTCATGCCGAACTTATGGTCAGAACATCGGCGTGAACGGTTCGGCCTTTACGAGCCGACTGTTGGCATTTCCGATCAGATCAGAAGTGGCCGAGGTGTCGAGTTTAAGCACCGGAGATCCCTTGCCGAGATCGAGTTGAGTGAGATCAATGTAGTAATATCCCGGATTGGTCACGATCTCGAAATAATACCTCTTGTCGCGGAGATCGGCATAACTGCGCCACTGCGTGCTGCTCACATTTGGCTCGCCCTGGATCAGATAGGTGTAAGGCACAGAACTGTTGACAAGCACACTCCGGGTGATCGACACACCGAGCGAGGCGTCACCTACCGCTTCGACATGATGAGCGAAGAAATTCGTCCTCACGCATCTGTCAGGACTTGAGACTGTGCCCGGCAGCATATGCGCTCCGCCGATTTTGTCCCAGTAGTCGATGATGGCTTTCATGTCGGGCCACTGCGGATCGTTGGTCATGGCAAGATAGTCTCCCATATCGTAAATGTTGATCTTGCCACGGTCGAACTCGAAGATTATGCTTTTGCCGGTAGCGTCAGTCACTCCCCAGTGAAGAGCCGATACTGTGCCTCCGTCGAAAGTCGCTCCCTGAATCTCGAACTGAGCATTCTCAAGAAGAGCCTTCACTTCGTCGACATCCGCGCACTGGTCAAGAATCCATGCCGGAAAGACCGACAATGACATGGTATACGGCTTTGTAACAGTGGTGTCGTTGTAGACCGTACCCTTGCAGAAAAGTCCGTTTACAACAAGGCCTTTCTCGTTAAGCCCCTCGGTCACACCTCCGTCATATCCCACCGCATAGACAGAACCATAGCGCGATGTCCACTTTATCGGATTGTCAAGATTTGAACTGACTTTCTTCATGCCTCGCGGATAGACATAGAGATTAGTCGGAATCGGAGTCTTCCAGTCGAGCGAACGCCCCACGACAAAGAGACCGTCCGTACCCTTGTAGAGTACTCGCGAGCAGGCATCCGACATCTGGGGGACAAGCGCGGCTGACGCCATTACGGCCGCCGCAGCCATAGATCTGGTCAAATTTCCCATAACTGCAATATGTTTAATTGTTTACACAGTATAAACACATTGCCGCCGCATTGGTTTACATATCGGCCTCAAAACCATCCGCCCTCTCACTGGGCAATAAGCACCGGAGCCCCGGGCAGTCCGACAAACGGATAGTCGGGAAACCTCGCGACAAAATCCTTTGCCACAATACATGCCGAATCAAGAGATGAGACACACGCAGCCACAGAATAGAATTTGCCGCCGGCAGCCTTGGCCACAAACGCCCCGCCACAACCGGCTTCTCCAAGAGCCGCCACGGCAGCCTTGGCGTTTGTATCCATTCTGAAGACTCCGACACCTACACTCCATTTACCGGGCACCCGGGTTCCGTCGGGAAGACGCAGACGCTCCCTGAGCACATAAACCGTATCGCCGTCGACGACACGCATCTGAGGTCCGTCATCACTGAGCAGGCCGGAAGCGGGACGCATCTGTTCATGCGCGACTTCCTGCCGTCTCGACAGTGCTGCGTCATATGCCGCCTTGTAATTTTTCTCAGTCGGCTTGCACCCAACAAACATAAGCGCGGCCATGACCGCGCTTATGCATATAGTTATTATCTTTTTCATTCTATCGTCAGTCCGTCTGGATGATGAGGTGGTTCGAAAGCGACCAGAACTTGTCGGGGTTCACTATCTCGACGCTCTTGGGACCGTCTTTCTCACCCACGATGCGATAAGAACCTTCCGGCATGTTGGTCCAGATCTTCACCTTCTTCGAATTGGTGGGAATGGTACGAACATTACGTTTGTCGGCAGTCACGAAATATGATGCGTCGAAGTCACCCTGAAGCACCTTTGTCGCGCCGAGGAATTTCTTTGAAAGAAGCCCCTTGTTCTTCAGTTCCTTGTTGGTACCGATGGCATAATACACCTTGTTGGCCTCATTCTCCGCTGCGACAGTGGCTGCCTGAGCTTCCTCTTTGGCCTGAGTCTCGACTTTCACCTGCTCCTGAGTCTCGGCTACCTGAGTATTGAGATTGCCGATTTCCTCTTTGGCCTTGGTCAGATCGCTTTCAAGCTGGGCGATCTTGGCGTCCTGCTGCTCGATATGCTGGCGCAGCTGTGCTATTGTCTTTGCCTGAACGCTGTTCTCATTGCCTGAAGACTTCACTTTTGCTTCCATAGAGGCAAGAAGAGCCTTGTTGGCTGCCAGACGCGCCTTGATGGTGGAGAGGTTGCGGCGGATCTCTGCACGACGGTCGGCGGCATCGCCGTTGCCCATGTTGTAGAGCAGACCTTCCTGCGTATTGATCGAATCGAGACCCGTATAGATGTCGCCCATAAGGAGCATGAGCGAATCATTGAAGTTGGTGGCCTCCTCATACTCAGCCGTAAGATCGGCGATCTTCACGGAATCTTCGTTGATCTTTTTCTGATCCTTGCCGGCGCACGAAGAAAGAAGCAGTGCTCCGATTCCCAAGAATAATAAACTCTTTTTCATAGCAATTTGGGTTATTGGTTGTTAATTCAGTTAGATTCAGGCATCGGGGGGAATCTTGCCGGCGGAATCATCGGTTTTTCCGCCCGGTGCTATGACAATAACAATTTCCCCCTTGGCCTGGTTCGCCTCATAGTGAGAAAAAAGTTCTCCGAGGGTCTGGCGGCGGATTTCCTCGTGCATTTTCGAGATCTCACGACAGACTGCGGCCTGACGGTCATGACCGAAAGCGTCGGCAAGCTGCCGGAGCGTGCGGGCGAGTCTGAGGGGAGACTCGTAAATGATGACCGTCCGAGGATCGGCGGCGAGCCGGGCAATCCTTGTGGCGCGGCCTTTCTTCAGGGGCAGGAATCCTTCGAAGACAAACCTGTCGCACGGAAGCCCCGACGCCACAAGAGCCGGCACGAATGCAGTCGGACCAGGCAGGCACTCCACCTCTATTCCGGCGTCGCGGCATGCTCTGGCAAGCATGAAACCTGGATCGGATATGCCCGGAGTGCCCGCGTCGGAGACAAGAGCCACATCCTTACCGGCGAGAATCTCTTCCACCAGACCTTCTACAGCCCGGTGCTCGTTGTTGCGGTGGTGGCTCCGCATAGGTGTGTGTATGTCATAATGACGCATCAGCACGGCACTGGTCCGTGTATCCTCGGCAAGAATGAGATCGGCCTCACGCAGAACGCGTATCGCCCTGAAAGTCATATCCTCAAGATTTCCCACAGGCGTGGGGACTATATGAAGACGTCCGCTCATTGCCCGAAGTATTCTTTGATTATTGCCATAAAATCCATGACATCCTGATCCTCCGGATCAAGAGCCATTTCCTCTATAAAGAACTCTTCCGCCTCCTCGTAACTGTCAAGTGTGGCGAGATGGTCCATCGCCCTGTTGAAATCATCCTGACTTCCGGCAAAGATGGAGCGGCGGAATCTGAAACGGTCGTTGAGGCAGAAGGCGGGACGTGCAGACACGGATGCGACGCCATTACCCTGTTCTGCCGCGGCATGACTTTCAGACGCCTGATCCTCTGCCTCCGTCTTGACTTCGGTATTTTCCTTCACTTCGCGAGGCTGGTCTATGGCATTTTCCCGCGACCGATCGGCAGGAGAATCCACCGGTTCCAGTTTATCTGCAACCGGTTTATCTGCAACCGGCTTCGCCCTCTCTTCGCCCGCAAGCGACACAATGAGAGCGCGGGCCTCGTCAATCCTGCCCAGAATCAGCGGGCGGAGGTCTTCGAGCCTGTCTCCGCGCAACTGCAGCAGTTCGAGCAGGCCCTCGGCCTCGTATACTTTGTCTTTGATCTCGTTTAGAATCTTGTTCATAATCCTGATTGTGATTTATCGTCGAAAGTCTTCAGCAAAAGTGTCTCGACCTGCGAACGTGCAGCCGTGCGGTTGGCCATATCGTTCATCATGACCACCACCACGTGTGTCGGCGCGTAATTCTCGTCAAGCTTGTATCCGGCATAGCACTGGATGCCGTTCATCGATCCGGTCTTGAGCGCAATCCACCCTTCAAGCGGCGAACCCGCGAGAAATTTCTTGAGAGTGCCCTCCTGCCCGGCCAGCGGAAAGAAAGAGGCATAATACGGATTGTCGGCCATGCACATAAGCACATCGGCCATAAACCGGGCTGTCAGCCGGTTGCTTCTCGACAAGCCCGACCCGTCGTATATGGAGACTCCCTTCATGTCGGCCTTTTTCTGTTTCCAGAATTTAAGTTCCTCGGAAGCACCTTTCGACACTGACCCCTCACCGCCATACTCCTCACCTACCTTTCGGAGCAGGGCCTCGGCAAACTGATTGTCTGATCTCATCATGCACGACCGCATTATCTCGTCGACCGTTGCCGAGCGATGTTCACCGAGCCTGTGGCGGTGTCCGGAGTTGCTGACAGCCACCTGACCGATACTGATTCCGGCAGCAGCTGCCGCGGCTCTCAGCCTCGACCTGAAAACTGCAGCCGGGTCAGAAACCGATTTTTTGCCCGACGCGTTGTCCTCGAAGTTGAAGCCATGCGTGCCGGTTCCATATGAATGTCCGAGATCTCCCGATGCCCAAAGCGGATTGACCGCAGGTCCGGGATAACGCTCTTCATCCACCACCACCGAGCCTTTCACCTCATGCACGCCTTCGGCAAGAAGAGCATCTACTATTTCTTTCACGAAATCGGGCGATTCCGGATCATGCACGGAATTCAGTGAAGGATCGCCCGAGGCTTCCACCACTATATTGCCGCCTATGACTCCTTCATCGAGATTGCCGGTGTAATAGACAGGAGTCTCGTAACGAAAGCGACTGCCGGTCTTGTCGAGCAGAGTCGCCGTCGTGACACACTTCATGATCGAAGCCGGAATGAGCGGAAGCCCGGCATTGTGCGACAGGATCTCGGAACCGTCTTCAAGATCGATCACAAGCACCGAGGTCTTTGGCGCGTTGATCGCGCGGCTTCCTGTGAAATCCGAAAGCGCGTCGGCATATGCCGGCATGAACGCGAGCACGCACAACAGAAGAAACAAAGATGTTCTTTTCAAAACATTCATGACACAAAATTAACTATTCCACTCCGTTATCCAAAATTATTAACTAATTTTGTATTTCAGGCACGCACCGTGACATTGCCTCATGCGCCGGACGACGATCCGCGCCGCGCCTGATGCCCGCAATACAGACATTAAAACAATAGTCAGCGGAATTTGTTAAAAATTTCAAACTATATTATCTGAACGATGGAACGCCAGCCATATACATTCGACCGAGTTGCACGCATTGTCTTCTCCATATGCGGCATACTGGTCGTCATCTACCTTCTTGACATTCTCAAGGGTGTGTTGCTGCCATTTCTGGTGGCATGTCTTATAGCGTACATGCTTGAACCGGTGGTAAAATGGAATATGCGGATACTACACATGCACAAACGCTTTGTTCCGGTGCTCCTCACTCTGCTGGAGACATGTGTCGCGGCCGGAGTGTTCTGCACTCTTTTCTTTCCATACATAGCCGGAGAGTGCGCACAAATGACAGAAATGGTAAAAGCTTATGCAACCGAGCAGATCAAGATACCATATATTTCGGAGAGCATACACCGTTTCATCCGCGAGAACGTAGACTTCAACCAGATATCAAGGCTGCTGTCGAAAGAAGAATGGCGCGAGATCATCAGAAAGACCCTTACATCCTCATGGACCTTTCTGACATCGGGAGTCGCATTTGTGGCAAGCATAGTGAGCTGGCTTGTGGTGATAATCTACGTTCTGTTTATCATGCTCGACTATGAGAGGCTCATGCTGAGTTTCAAGCAGCTCGTGCCCCATTCACAGAGACCGCGCGTCTTCAGGATCATATCCGACATCAAGCATACCATGAACCGCTATTTCCGGGGACAGTTTCTGATAGCGGCAATAGTGGGCATACTCTTCTCGATCGGTTTCATGATCATCGGACTCCCGATGGGCGTGGTGCTCGGACTTTTCATCGGCATTCTCAACCTCGTGCCCTACCTCCAGCTGATCTCGCTCCCGGTGTGCGTGCTGCTCTGCCTCGTGTGGACAGCCGGGACGGGCGGAAATTTCTGGGTCATATTCTGGGAGTCGATGGCGGTCTACGTAGTCGTGCAGTGCATACAGGATCTTCTGCTGACACCGCGCATCATGGGAAAGGCCATGGGTCTGAACCCGGCGATAATTCTTCTTGCCCTCTCCGTATGGGGCAGTCTTCTCGGCTTCATGGGCCTTATCGTGGCGCTTCCGCTCACGACTCTGCTCCTCTCCTACTACAACCTTTTCGTCATAGAACGCAGTCAGCTTTGACACCCGTTCACAACCGACACTAACCAAAGACAACATCAACAACATGACCACACTCCCGACAGCCTCCGCCTTCATGCTCCTGCCGGAACAGACCACAGTAACCGAAATCACGCAGATACAGGAGATTACCGATCCGACCTCCGCCTCCGAAGCCTCAAAAGAGGAGGAACACACCAACGGTCTGATAGCCGACCTTGCCTGGATTCTGCTTCTGGGTGCAATCGTCACGCTTTTGTTCAAGAAGCTGCGCCAGCCTGTGGTGCTCGGCTACATCCTCGCCGGATTTCTGGCAAGTCCGAAATTCGTTTACCTGCCGTCGATAGCGAATCCTGAAAACATCACGTTTTGGGCCGACCTGGGCATCGTGGTGCTGATGTTCTCGATCGGCCTCGAGTTCTCGTTCAGAAAACTGCTGAATTCAGGAAGTTCCGCGGTTGTGACCGCCCTGATCGTCATAACCGGCATGACATTCGCCGGCTTCGGCGTCGGATACGTGCTGGGGCTCAACATGATCAACCGGATATTTCTGGGAGGCATGATCTCGATGTCATCGACCACCATCATTATGAAAGCGCTCTCCGATCTCGGACTGCGGCAGAGAAAATTCGCGTCGCTGGTGCTTGCGGTGCTGATCATCGAAGATCTTTTCGCCGTGCTTATGCTCGTGCTGCTCTCCTCACTCGCCATGGGCGACGTGCAGGGCACCGAGCTTCTGTTCAGCATCGGCAAGCTGATGTTCTTCCTGATCATCTGGTTTGTGGTAGGCGTATACGTCCTGCCTACCTTCCTGACCCGCTCGCGCCGGTTTCTCAACGACGAGACCATGCTTGTGGTAGCGATGGGACTGTGCTTCTCGATGGCAGTGTTCAGCGTGGCCTGCGGATTCTCGCTCGAACTGGGGGCATTCGTCATGGGTTCGATACTTGCCGGCACAGTCATGGCAGAGAGGATGGAGAAGGTGATAACACCGGTCAAGAATCTTTTCGGCGCGGTGTTTTTCATCTCGGTCGGCATGATGGTCGAACCGGGAGTGCTTGTGGAATACTGGTGGGAGATTCTGCTTCTGGCAGCTGTCGTGATAGCCGGAATGATTCTTTTCGGATCGCTCGGCATGCTCGTCACCGGTCAGAATCTTCGCGTGGCCATACAGAGCGGATTCACGCTGACGCAGATCGGCGAGTTCTCGTTCATCATAGCATCGCTCGGCATGAGCCTCGGAGTGCTTGAGCCGAGAGTATACCCGATCATCGTGGCGGTATCGGTGCTTACAATATTCACCACGCCCTATTTCATAAAGATGAGCGGAGGAGCCGCCGATCTGGCAGAAAAGCATCTGCCCAAAGGACTGAGATTTCTTATCGACAGGTATTCAGGACAGAGCTATGACTCCAACGAGACCCGCAGCCTCTGGCGGGCCGTGCTTAGCCGCTATCTCTGGAGGATAGTCCTCTATTCGGCAGTGCTTCTGGCCGAAATCCTGCTGTCGGAGACAATCCTGTTTCCGCTTGCCGACAAATATCTCGGAAGCTTCGGACACATCACCGCGACTGTACTGACACTCGTGGCGATGCTTCCGTTTCTGATAGCCCTGACATTCAGCAGCACACAGCCGAGCGAGAAGATCCGTCTCCACCAGACGGCCGCGTTCTACGACGTGCCACTTCTGGCCATGCGCATAATCCGCTATCTCGCCGCTCTCTTCTTTATCGTATATTTCACCACCGTAGCCTACTCCTCGCTCACCGGCTGGCTTGTGGGCGCGGGCTGCTTCGTGCTTGTGCTAATTTTCGCCGGAACTCGCCTTGTCAGACGATACAGGAACATCGAAAACAAGTTTATCAACAATCTCAACATGCGCGAGAACACGCGCCTGGGAATCAACAACAACCTTGTCGACGACATGCACCAGGCCTTTATCGAGATCGACCAGACCACGCCGTTTGTAGGCGACAGGCTTGAGGACTCCGGACTGCGGCGCGACTATGGCGTGAGCGTGTCGAGCATACAGCGGGGAGAGTCATATATGCCACTGCCGTCGCGCGACGCAAGAATATTTCCGGGCGACATTCTCGGCGTGATCGGATCGGATGAGCAGCTTCTGCGCCTCAACAAGGACATCGAGGAATGGCGTGCCGCATCAATGCATAATGAACTTCCGAAACAGGAGCATGTTATACTTTCAAGCATAAGACTGCGTGAGACATCTCCAGTGATCGACCGTCCGCTGAAAGATACCGACATACTCCACGACTTCTACTCGATGATAGTCAAGGTGCAGCGTGCCGAAGAGTTTTTCCAGCCCTTCCCGGATCTGGTGCTCAGACAGGGGGACGTGGTCTGGGTGGTGGGCGATCCCAACTACCTCACGCGCCTCAGAGGGGAATGACTGACTATCATACGGATTTCAACTGAAAAATCAATCGCACAAAATAATCAACCTCGCAAACTTAATCAGACATGAAGAATTTATATATCGCAGGCATGTTCCTGCTCCTGCTCGCCTCATGCAATGGCAATAAAACCGCGACCTCCGGCAACTCCGCAAAATCAGACTCCGCCCTGACCGAGTCGATGGAATCACCTGTAGCCGGTCCAGTGGAGTTCTTTCTGACCAGAGACTCGATCGGACCCGTCCGGGTCGGTGAAAAAATATCGGATCTCCCTCAGGCCGTAGCCAACCTTTATGACGTGGTGCTGACCACGGAGACTCCCGACGCTATGGCTTATACATTTCTGCTGGCCGATGTGCCTCAGTTCACGATCTATGACTTCTTGGAGGGAAAAGTCGATGTGATAGCACTCGAAGGAAACGCGAGAGCTGTCAACACACCCGACGGAGAGCTGCGCACAGGCGATGAATTCAGCAAAGTCCTTGCCCTCAAGGGAGTCGAATCCGAATTTCAGAATTTCGACGACTCCGGCATCTGGTACTGGAAATGGAACGGCCTATACTTCGGGGTCGACGAGACCGGCATATCCGAAAGCCTCGGGGCAGCCCTGAGCGAGGGGAAACGGCCGCCGCGCGCATCAGAGTTCACGCCTGACGTAAAAATCGGTTATATAGCCACCGGTCTCCCATTCTGAACACAATAAACACCATCAAAAGCCGGGACAGACAGCCGACAGCGATCTGTTCCGGCCTTTTCTGAAACGATATGGACAACAAAAGCATCATCGACTCCGGCAATGACCGCATCCGGCCTGCCGCCGGATGGCTCGCACTGTCACCGGTGATACTCTTTCTTATACTTTACGTGGCGGTATCGCTGATTCTCGACGATTTCTACAGCATGCCGGTCTCAGTGGCACTCCTCATATCGTCGGCCTGGGCCGTCATCACCATGCGGGGACGTCCACTTGCCAAGCGCATCGAGGTCTTCTCTCGCGCCGCCGGACACGCCAACATCCTCTACATGATCTGGATATTCATTCTGGCCGGGGCGTTCGCCGCAATGGCCGGAGAGATCGGCGCGGTCGAGGCCACCGTATCGATCGCACTGCGATCGGTGCCTTCCGGTCTGGTGGTGCCGATGCTGTTCCTCGCGGCATGTTTCATATCACTTTCGATCGGAACTTCCGTCGGTACGGTCGTGGCACTGACCCCTCTGGCGTCGGGCATAGCATCGGCCGCCGGCGCGCCGGTGCCGTTCTACGTGGCCGTCATACTCGGAGGGGCCTTCTTCGGAGACAACCTGTCGTTCATATCCGACACGACCATAGCGGCCACAAGATCGCAGGAATGCGGCATGGCCGACAAATTCAAGGCCAACATCTGGCTTGCACTCCCGGCCGCGCTGATCACAACGGCGATCTACATGCTGACCGGGCATGACACGGGTCCGGTCTCGTTGCCGCTGGAGAAGGATTGGACGCTCGTCATACCCTATCTCGTGGTGATCGGCACCGCGATAGCCGGCATCAACGTCACACTTGTCCTTTCACTCGGAATATTGGCGACACTTGCTCTCGGAGCACTTCACGGCCACACCCCTCTTTCACTTGCCGGCGCAGCCGGATCGGGCATCGCCGGCATGGGCGACCTGATAATCATAACCCTGCTTGCCGCCGGAATGCTCGGTGTAATCAAGAGCACCGGAGGAATCCGGTTTCTGCTCCAGAGCCTTACCTCGCGGGTGTCGGGAAAGCGCGGGGCACAGACTGTCATCACCCTGCTCGTCGCCACGGTCAACCTATGCACCGCCAACAACACCGTGGCGATCATCACAGTCGGCGGCATATCGCGCGACATCTCGCAGCGATTCGGCATCGACCCGCGCAAGACAGCCTCGCTTCTCGACTCGACATCGTGCATCGTGCAATGTCTGATACCTTACGGAGCCCAGACCCTGCTCGCCACTTCGCTGGCCGGGATATCGCCTGCGGCCCCATTCCCTTACCTGTACTATCCCTGGGCTCTCGCGGCCATGACGGCTCTATCAATCATATTTCTTTTTCCGAAGCGTCTGAACTGACAGGAGCAATGCGGCGCGGCGCGGTCGTGTTGATGATGAGAGGCACGGTCTCAAGCTCGACAAGACTGGTATCAAGGCCATAGGCCGTACGGTCGGAGATGCCGAGCGAACGGAGCCGGTCGTGCATCCGCATCAGGAAAGCCTCGCCGCCACGGCAATTGCTCGTGGGTGAAAAGACCCGGTGAATGATAATAAACCTGAAATCGCCCGCTATGCCCTCTTTTCTCAGAGATTCATAGCCGCTGCGAAGGTCGAGAGCACCCGCTTTGACAAGATCCTCCACCACATGCCGCAGATAGAGGCTCACTTTTGCCTCCACACGGAATCCGAATCTCATGGTGACCGCATAGATGGTTTCCGGCTCTATGACCTCGACCGAGTATTCAAGAGTGTCGGGGGTGTCGACATATTCTATGTGTACAAACCAGTAATGGTCCGCCCGCTTCGGGCTTTTGTGTATTATCGAATAAAGTATTTTCGAGTCGACCGTCGCCGAATTGCGGGAGTTGCTCAGATACACAAGATTTGATGCATATTTCGGGATTCCCGTGTCGCTCTTCATGGCGGAGATGACACGCGAACTGTCGCGCAACGGCCTGAAATCGAGAAAACCGGCATGCACGCTGCTCGATCTGTGCCATATCACCATCACAGCCGCCACGATTCCGGCCGCCAGCAGAGTGTACCATCCTCCGTGAGTGAACTTGAACAGATTGGCCGCGAGAAACAGCCCTTCGAGCGCGACAAAGAAGGCAAAAAAAGCGACACAGAGCGGTCTTGAGATTCCCCGCGTCCGCATCCATAGCGAGAGAAGGACTGTAGTCATCAGCATGGCCACGGTGATGGCGAGTCCGTATGCGGCTTCCATATGACCGGAATCTCTGAACAGGACGACTGTCAGCAGGCACCCGGCGAGAAGCCCCCAGTTGACAGCCGGAATATAGAGCTGACCTTTCTCCTGAGACGGATACTTGATCCTTAGCTTAGGCCAGAAATCAAGATTGACAGCCTCAGAGAATATCGTGAAGGATCCGCTAAGCAACGCCTGACTCGCGATGACGGCTGCGAGCGTGGCCATGATCACACCGACAACGGTCAGCGATCCGGGAATGATGCCGAAAAAAGGATTTATAGCCGTCTTGCCTTCAGCAGATCCGGAGAGAAGCCAGGCGCCCTGACCGAGATAGTTGAGGATCAGCATAACCTTGACAAAAAACCAGCTGACCGTGATGTTGAGACGACCGCAGTGGCCGAGGTCGGAATAAAGGGCTTCCGCACCGGTCGTGCAAAGAAACACCGCGCCAAGAATCAGAAACCACTCGGGCGACGAGAACATCAGCCTGAAAGCATAACATGGATTGAAAGCCCTGATTACCGACGGACAGGCCGTCATGGCCGCTACTCCGAGAGCACCCAGAGAGAGGAACCACAGAAGCATGTACGGACCGAAGCATCTGCCGATAACGCCCGTACCCATTCGCTGAAGCAGAAAAATAAGAATGATCACCCCAACTACGACCGGAATAACCGGAACGCCGGGTGCGACAAGGCGTATACCTTCTATTGCCGACGTCACGGTCACGGCCGGCGTGATCATGCCGTCGGCCACGAGAGCGGCCGCCCCGAGTGCCGCCACAACGTAAAGCCAGCGTCGGGGCAGCTTTCTGAGGAGCGCGAAAAGAGCGAGGATGCCCCCCTCTCCGCGATTGTCGGCGTGAAGGGCGAGCAGGACATATTTGACAGTTGTCTGCAGAGTCAAAGTCCATATCACGCACGATATCGCGCCAAGTATATAATCTGCGTCATAATGCGGATTGACAGCCACGATGGCCTTCATGACATAAAGCGGCGAAGTCCCGATGTCGCCGAACACTATGCCGACCGTCACAAGGAGTCCGGCGAGGGAGATTCTGCCATGTATCGACTGCCGCGGGGCACACTTATCCATAACCTTCAGTTTTGACCTTTGATGCATTTTCAACCCGATGACGGCACATATGGTTCATTCTCGTTATCTTGTGAAAAGATACCCGCGTCATGCGCAGGGTCAACAAATACCGGTGCCGGCGCGTTCGATAAGAAGCGAATCAACACATATAATGAATGGAAAACGGCGTATTGTTTCAGTATTTCGAATGGAATCTACCCTCCGACGGACAATTGTGGAACCAGCTTGCGCGAGATGCGGCACATCTGGCTGCGGTCGGCGTGACGTCGGTGTGGATACCTCCCGCATATAAAGGAGGCGCCCCCGATGATGTCGGTTACGGAGTATACGACCTGTATGACTTCGGAGAATTCGACCAGAAAGGAACTGTGCGTACAAAATACGGTACACGTCAGGAACTTGAGAAGGCCATAGCGGCTCTTCATGACAACGGCATACAGGTCATACTCGACACAGTACTTGACCACCGCATGAACGGAGACGGCACGGAACGGTTCATGGCGCAGCCTGTGGCGGCCGACAACCGGCTGGACAATATCGGCGCACCGCGCGAGATCGAATCATACACCGAATTTACTTTTCCGGGACGCGGCGACACATATTCGGATTTCAAGTGGCACTGGCATCACTTCTCCGGTGTCGACTATGACAATCTTACCGGGCAGAACGAGATATTCCGGATCATGGGTCCGGGAAAGGGCTGGAGTCAGGGCGTCGACAAAGAAAACGCCAACTATGATTATCTGATGGGAAATGATGTCGACGTCAACAATCCGGAAGTGGCCGACGAACTCATAAAATGGGGCAACTGGGTCATCGATACATTCGGATTCGACGGCTTCAGGATGGACGCGGCCAAACACATCGACAATGTCTTTACCCGACGGTTTCTTGAGGAGACACGACGTCATGCGGATCGAGATCTGTATGCAGTCAGCGAATACTGGAACGAGGATCAAGGGGCGCTCGAAGGCTTTCTATCGGCAGTTGACGGAACGACAGATCTCTTTGACGTGCCGCTTCATTTCAACTTTCATGAGGCTTCGGAGAAAGGCGAGGATTATGACATGCGCCGGCTGCTCGACAACAGGCTCACGGTCTGCTCGCCCCAGCACGCGGTGACATTTGTCGACAACCATGACTCGCAGCGGGGTGGCAGTCTTGCCTCGGAGGTCAAGGACTGGTTCAAACCGCTCGCATACGCTCTTATACTCCTTATGAAAGAGGGCTATCCGGTGATTTTCTACGGAGACTACTATTCGGTGACACATACCGCAGAGCCGGATGAAGAAAATGATTCTCCTGAAACTGTCCGCGAAGCCTCTCCTCACAGAAAGATAATCGACATCCTTCTTGAAGCAAGACGCAGATTCGCCTATGGAGAAGAGACTCACCTGTTTGATCATCCCTCGACTGTCGGACTTGTACGCCACGGAGATGCGGAACATCCGGGATCGGGACTCGTATTACTGCTCAGCAACGGCGACGACGGCACAAAGAAGGTATGCGTCGGTCCGGAACATGCCGGGGAAAATTGGAAGGAGTTTACAGGAAGCATCAGCGGAAATGTCACCATCGACAGCGACGGCTACGGAGATTTCAGCGTAAAGGGGAGGAATCTGTCGGTATGGGTGAAAGATTGCGACAAGACATGACAGCATCTCCCCTCGCCCGGACCGCCGGAGTGAAACAGAGTCCCGGCAGGCAATCTGATCCTAATGTCAATTTGGTGAACAGGTTTCCTGCTTCAGCCATATATCGTCATTCAGTTCCAACTAAAAAGATAAAGCTATGAAAACCAAATCATTTATCGCATTCGGTGCGGCAGCGGCCATACTTCTGTCAAGTTGCGTGACCAATAAGAAATACGCCGAGATGCAAGACAATTACCAAACCACGAAAGAGAGTCTGGTGGAATGCACTGCCAACGGCAAAAGCATGGAAGCCATGATCCGTGATCTCAAGCAGCAGAACTCTGATCTGAAACAAGGCATGGCCTCACTTAAGGAAAGCCTCGACAAGTCGATGAGCAATACCGCGCAAGGCAACATGAACATATCCAAGCTCGTAGACGAGATAAACTCGTCGAACAAGTATATCAAGGAACTTGTGGCTGCCAAATCTCGTTCCGATTCACTCAACCTTGTGTTGACGACAAACCTCACCCGGTCGCTCGATTCCTCTGAGCTCAAGGATGTGGATGTCAAGGTGCTCAAAGGAGTGGTCTACATTTCTCTCAACGACAACATGCTCTATAAATCGGGCAGTTACGAGATAAGTCCTGCCGCGATGGACATACTCGGCAAGATCGCCAAGATCATAAAGGACTACAAGGATTATGATGTGCTTGTGGAAGGAAACACCGACAACGTACCCATCAGCCGCACCAATATCCGCAACAACTGGGATCTTTCGGCACTTCGTGCGTCATCGGTGGTGCAGGCTCTGCAGGATGATTTCGGCATCGATCCGTCGCGTCTATCCGCTGCAGGACGCGGAGAATACAACCCGGTAGCCACAAATTCCACCGCCGAAGGTCGTGCGCAGAACCGGCGCACCCAGATCATCATCACTCCGAACCTCGATCAGTTCATGGATCTTATCGACAAGGCTCCCGAGACTTCCGACACCGCACAGTGACAAAGGCATGACCCTCTTCAGACCCGCTCATCCCGTCCTCCCGCCAGAACCGAGAGGACGGGATTGTCTTATGACTAATGATGACTGATTGGTGATGAATGAAAAATCGGAGGGAAGTCGGAGGAATTGCCGGAATAAGAAAATGTTGTTAACTTTGCAGCTTCAAAGATACTGATTATGAAAACGAGACGACATGACTGGAAAGCCGTGACTCTGCGATGGTGGCCGACACTTCTTACACTTCTGGCTGTATTGTGGCTTACACTCGCGCCGGATCCGGTGCCGGACACAGGAGTGACACTGTTTCCGAATGCAGACAAAGTAGTTCACGCCATAATGATGGGAGGACTCGCTTCGGCACTGTTTTTCGACTACCGACGCCCGGTGTGTCATGTCGGACATCCGCTCACATGGCGCAAGGTCGCAATGTTGGCAGTCTGCGTCGCTATATTCGCGGCTGTCGACGAATGGGCGCAGGGAGCAATGGCGATAGGCAGGACATCTGATTTCCACGACCTGCTCGCCGACTGGGCAGGAATCATTCTGGCCACGGTATCCGTACCACCTATGCTCAACAAATATTTCGGAAGGAGGAATAACTGACACTCTCCCCTATTATCTTCCTCTGACTCCCGGCTCCTCCCCCGCGCACCATCGCAGCACTGAAAATTCTTCGGAGCTGTCAAAACTTGGATTCGGAGCTGTCAAAACTTGGAAAAGCGGTCAGACTATACACTTTGCGCACATATAAAATCACAGGTAATCACAGATAGGATCACAGATAAACGCAGATAAAATAAAAAAACAGCAGCAAAGGCATTGCAGATTGAGAAAAAATAATTAACTTTGCAGAGTAAAACGCCGATGCCGCTATCGAATCCGGCAAAACGCATTCGACAGCAACCGCATCAATCAGGTTTTACAAGGTCCTATAGCTCAGTTGGTTAGAGCACCTGACTCATAATCAGGGAGTCCTTGGTTCAAGCCCAAGTGGGACCACCTTTATAAATCTCTATTTATCTATTAGGTAGGTAAATAGAGATTTTTATTTTGTGTTTTTGTCCGCAGATTGTCCACGAAGCTGAATTTTAGAGCGGGGATGGCACGAAATTTTTTGTTAAAAATATCGTCATTAATGCCGAGAGATGTGCCAACAGGTTGTTGGCATATTGGGGCGTCAGAATTGCCAACAGGCTGCTGGCAATTTGCAGATAACTCACTATAAAGGAGATACATCTTCTTCATGTATTGCAGGTTCTGTCGAGAAAAGCCCTCGGATTCAGGAATAGCCGCTTTCAAATCCTGACTAAGATTCCGAT
>CAMWRV010000051.1 GCA_947176745.1 uncultured Muribaculaceae bacterium | reverse complement strand
ATCACCTCAAGCATGCGACCCCTGCATTAACAATTTTTGGGGAACGGAGCCTTATTAATCACATCGGTCTCGGCCGATCCGGGCATTGTCACGTCGGAGGTAGCATAGAAACCGATCGTCTTGCCCGAGAGTATAGCCATATACTTGTTCTGAAGCTGCGTGAGCCGGGCGTTAAGAAGGTCGTTGTGGGCAGTCAGCAGTTCGAGCGGATTGACAAGTCCGAGTTCAAACTGACGGTCGACGAGCGCGGAGGTAGCCTCCGCCGCCTCAAGCTGCTTTATGCCGGCGAGATACTTCTCCCGGGCGTTGCGTGACTCCACATAGAGGCTCTCGACCGTCTGCGCCAGATTCTCAAGTTGCTCACGGTCGGTGAGGTCGTAATCGAGCGAGGCGAGACGCGCCTTGGCCACTGCACGCTTCGTTGCGTTGGCGTCGAATATGGGTATGCTGAGCGAGACTCCGACATTCTCGTTGAAAGCCTTCCCCATCTGTGTGGCCCACGACCGTCCGCCCGACGCATATCCGGTGCCTACCGAGCCCTGAAGCGTTATCTTCGGCAGTCTTCCTGCTTTCGCGATCTTTATATCGTAGTCGTAGACTTCTTTCGAGAGACGGTTGCTCTTGAATTCGGGCAACCACGCCACGGCAGCTGCAAACACTTCATCTTTCGCGGGAGGGAGTGCCAGGACCTCCTCGTCGGTAAATCCCGACGACACTATTTCGATCTCGCTGTCGAGTCCGAGCATAAGTATTTTTTTGAGCGCCATCCGGGCTGTGGCGAGATTGCTCTCGGCCTGGACGAGTCCATAGCGGTCCTGGGCCATCTGGCTTTCAATCTGCGCGAGATCGACCGATGATGACCGCCCTGCCTCTGTCAGCTTTGCCGCACGCTCGAACTGACTTGTGCTTGTCTCAAGAGTTCGGGAGGCGATCTCCACAGCCTCTTCCGAATACATTATGTCAAGATAGGCCTGAAGTATGGCAAGCTTGAGATTCTTGACCACATCCTCTCCGGCCAGCAACTGCTGGTCACGGATCAGTCTGGCTGATTCGAGCCTGTATTTGCGGACGTTGCCTTCCCATACGGTCCATCCGGCATTGATGCCGTAAGAGCTGTTATACACATTTGCCTGACTGTTGTTTTCAGGCGAGGGAAAATTGGTGAACGAGTGGTTTGTAGAGAAACTCACTTCCGGAAGCCATGCGTCTTTGGCCGACGCTATATCTTCATCGGCAAGAAGAACAGACAGAAGCGACCTCCTGATGTCGGTGTTGTTGGCCAAAGCCCAGTCCACACAGTCGCCATAGGTCCATTTGTCGGGAACAGTATCGGGAACGGGGGTTGTCACGGCTTCAGCGGTGATCTCCATTTCCGACATGACTGAACAGACCGAATCGGGTTCCATCGCACGACAGACACCCGACAAGGCCAGACCCGCAATTATGATCAGAACATTTTTCATAAGAATGCCATTTTTACGACTGCAAAATTATGATCTGATCCGCAAACATGAAACTGATTCCGACACAAGCCCCGAACCGACGCCCATATACCCTATATCTGTCTGTCAACCGCGGATGAGAAACCCGGTTTGTAAAGAATTGTTAAAACGGCAGAATGAAGCCGGTGCCGCGAATACTGACATCGCGACACCGGCTTCTTGTTATGTAGCTCTTAATTTACTTCACAGTGGCCTCTTTGCCAACCTGCGAGACATGGATCGTCATCGTCCTGTCGCCGCTGCAGACTGTGATCTCGCCGCTGCGGCCGGTGAAGGCCTCCTTTGTGCCGGGTATGAGATGGGAGCACTCCACAGCGATCTGCGAGTTTATCATGTCGGGATTGTCGCTCTTGCTTTTTCCCTTGAAAAAGCCTGTGATCTTCGAACCCAGTTCCTCGGCCTTGCTCTTGTCGCGCTTCCCTGTGAGAACTACTGTTATCCATTCCGGCTTCGAGCCGATATACCAGTTCTCGTCGCCGTTGTCGGCATAGGTGTAATCGGAATTACACGACAGGTCAACCTTCTGCGTACCGCCTTTTTCCTTGAATTTAAGGATCTTCTTGTTGGCCTCTATCTCAATGCGGCGACCTGTCTGCGTCACTGTAATCTCACGCGTCAGACCGGCCGGTGACGACACTATCACTTTCTGCTGACGGGTCATATACTTCTGATTCTCCGGCACACGGATCTCGAACGCTCCGGAACCGGATTTGACCACTGTAAGAAATGATGATCCGTCGGCACATGATGCGGCAGTCGCATCCCATGAATCCTGATTTGTCACGACACTGACATTGAGAGTGCGTGCGTCAAGAGGGATCTCGAATGACTCGTTGCCGACTTCGAGTGTAGGCTCGACGCTGACGACTTTCGTCTCGGTCACAGCCGTCTTTCCGGTCGAACGAGATTTCGTCGTGCCGCTGCCGAGAGACTTTATTATGTTGCGGCTCACCGATATGGCCTGGTCACACTGGGCTTTCTTCGCCGCAGAGTCATAGAGCTTTTTCGCTGAGGTGAATTTGCTTATCGCGCTGTTCTGCGCGGCCACTGTCATGGTCTTCTGCAACTCAAGACCCTGGTTGTAGAGTCTGTCGCCCGATGACTGCGCCATGACCGTCATGACAGAAAGACAAAACAGAACCACACACAGCACTATCCTTGAACTAAAAATTCGGCTTCTCATTATTGATTGTATGGAATTTAAAACGAATAGGTTATTTCAGAAGTTTTCCGATCTCATCGGCTCGTTGGCTTATGGCCTTAGCCTCCTCGACAACATATGGGTCAGGATCGCTGACAAGCACGGCGGCCTTCTCCGTGAGTTCATCGTGGGTCTGTCTGAGAAGTCCGTCAAGCTGCTTCTCCTTGGCGTCAAAATCGGTAACGGCAACATTTTTAGCCTTGAGCAACGCCGCGGCCTCACGCGCCTGCACATAACTTTTCTTCGCCTTGACAAACTGACGGTCGTAGCCCTCGTCATGCCTCATGCCTGCACGCGTCAGCGAATCCGCCTCGGCAAGCCTGTATCGCACTACGTTTGTCAGCGAATCGGTGTAGTTCTTCTCCTCAAGTGCGATGCGGTTGCGCTCCACGTTGTCGCGGTAGACCGCGAACCCGACAGCGGCTCCGGCCAACAGAAGCACTCCGGCCGCCGACCATATGATCATCTTCATCCGTTTGCGCGGATCGACTGCACGCTTCACATCGAGAGATTCCAGATCGACGAGCATCTCGGCGGCTGTCTGGTAACGGAGTTCCTGCCGCTTCTCGGTCGCTTTGGTGATTATGCGGCGCAGCTCCTTGTTCTGAATGTCTTTCAGAGGCAGTTTCTCTTTCACCTGCTTGTCGAGCACATCGAACCGCGTGCCCTCGAACGGCACGTTGCCGGTGATGCACTGATAGAGCAAGACTCCCATGGCGTAGATGTCGGTCGTCTTATTCTGATGCTTGAGGTCGCCGAGAGCGAGTTCGGGCGAGGCGTATTCGGGTTTGCCCATGAACGCGCCTGCCACCGTGAGCGCCCGGTCGTTGGTGGTGAGATTTTTCATCTGCTTGCAGATGCCGAAATCTATTATCTTGATGTGGCCGTCTGCGGTTATGAATATGTTCGACGGGTCGATGTCGCGGTGTATGTAGCCGGCGTCATGCAGAGCCAGAAGTCCCGACAGCGCAGCTTTTATCACGATCTTTGCAAAATGGTCGGGCTGCTTCTGAAAATCGTTCATGAGCTGACGCGCGAAGGGGATCTCATTTCCCTGCGGATCCGAGCACCTGCCCTGCATGATGTCGGCGAGCGACACGCCGTGAAGGAGTTCGCTGACCACATGATAGTGTTTCACGATCTTGCCGTCGCGGTTCTCGTCGGTCTCAATGAAACCGAGCATCTCGATCAGATTGTCGTTTCTAAGATGTATGGATGCCTCTCTTCTGGCTCTCTCTATGGCCTGCTCGGGAAGATCCATGAAAAGGAACTTTATGGCGACAGGGCGCGTCACACCGGTGCGGGTGTCGACACTCGTTCCCTGATACACTTTCCCCATGCCGCCCTCTCCTATCGGAGATCCCGACGAATCCACCTCGTAATAAACGCCGGCCTCACGTTCGGCTTTTCCCTGAAGTCTTATAATTGCCATTATATTATACTGTTACTAAGTAAGTGTAAGTAAGTACTCAAATTTAACCGACAGTCGCAGTCTGATCAAACCTTGCAGTCTGTCAATCACCGGGCAGCAAGAAGCGCGGATATACGCTCCACATATCGGTTGATTTCCTTGACCGCCTCTTCGCTCGACTCGCAGCGGTACATGCTCAGTATCCTGCGGCGGCTCTCCCCTCCCGTCATATCGCGGCGCAAATCCTCAAGCTCGGCCCGACGCCCTGCGTCGGCCGACAGTTCCGCCGCACGGCCAAGCTGTGAACCGGCTTCCTCCAGCAGGGAGAGACGGCCTTGTCTGACTTTCTTGTCATCGCGTGATTTTTCCGCCACGTTGTAGTCTTTTAGAGCTTTAAGTTTCTCAATAGCCCTGAGAAGCGAGGCATTGACCGCAGGGATATCAGGCTGCCCGGCAACAGCAGCTCCACCCGCCTTATCTTCGGAGATGCAGTCGTAGACTTTATCTGCCTCACCTGATTCCGGCTTTTTATTTGCGTCGACGTTTTTGCAGGATGCAGGTCTGTCATCGTTTCCGGAGTCCGGAGTCCGCTCGTCTGTCTTGCGTACAGACTCGACCACAGACCTGACAGTTTCCGACTGCCCGTGCTCTGCCGCCTCTGATCTGCCATACTCTCTATGAAGCATGAAGGAGATGACACAGACAGCCATCAACAACAGGCCTCCCATCAGCCATAAAGGCCACGAGGTACGCGCCGCGGTATTTCGCTCCGGCTCTCCGGTCTCCACAGCGGCATTCGGAGAAGGGGAAGGCCGGCGTCGGTCGGCGAATCTGTCGTTGAGCGTGACGGCTGTACGTTTCGAGCCGCCCGGCAGATCGACCACGGCCAGCGTCAGGTTGTCATGTCCGCCGCCGGAAGCGACACCGATCGAGTCGGTGCGACGCACCACATCGGTCACAAGTTCAGGCGGTTCGCCGGCTGAGCAGAGCAACACCACGAGCTGAGGTTCGGGCATTGCGCCCCAGATGCCGTCGGTCATCAGCGCGAACCTGTCGCCCGGGCGGCACGCCACGACATCGACCTCGGGAATAACCTCAGGCCCCGTGCCGACGGCGCGTGTGATTACGTTTGAATATCTTGAATTGCGGGCCTCCTCTTCCGACATCGTGCCACGACGCACAAGCTCGCCGACATAGGAGTGATCGGCAGTGCGGAACACCGCTTTTCCGTCGCGCAACAGATAGCAACGGCTGTCGCCTATGTGCATCACGAAGGCTTTCCCCTTGCATATGAGCACGCATACGCACGTCGTGCCCATTCCTTTGAGAGCGGGATCGGCGGCTACGGCCGCCATCACTGCCTCATTGGCCGCCACTCCGGCGTCTTCGAGCACCGAAACCGGGTCTCTGTCGACCGGAGATCCGGATACAAAATCGAGTATGGCCTGTGTGGCGATCGTCGATGCAGTCTTTCCTGCCGGACCGCCACCCATGCCGTCGCAGACAACCACGAGCATGCCGAGACGTGTCTCCGACATGCCGTAGCTGTCCTGATTTTCACTGCGTCCGCCGATCAGAGATTCAACCGATCCGCGTGCGCCTGTACTGTCTGAGAAATTTTCCATATCATACTGTCGCATTCAGCCACTGACACCGGCGTATCTGCCTGATGCATCGGAGCTGATGCGCGAATGCGTTCTATTTCAGTTCGTCGGGTGAATAAGAATATTCTATCGAATCCTCGCCGCAGATATATACATAGCGCACACCGGCTCCGGCGGCTATGACATTCTCGATAAGATTACGCGGGAACAGTCCGGTGCGGAGACGTTCGAGCGTGTTGGCACGAGTCTTGTCGTTGTCGATGGCCTTGAATGCGGTTTTCTCCACCTCGATGCGGAATGTGAGCCGTTTGTCGCCATAGTCAACGCCGACAAGCTTCGAGCCGTCTTTGAGTTCCTGCGGGAACGCAAGCCCGGAAACCGCACGTGTGATACGCGAATCGGCCTCCGCCGCACGGTCCTTGCGGCAACCGGCAAACGTGAATGCCGCAATCGCCGACACAAGCAGGACCAGTATTACGGGTATTGTCTTTTTCATATCCTGTCCTGTCAGAGTATCGTGAATGAATCGTCATAGATCTCGCGGTCATCCTCGTAGAAGAGAATCCGGTATTCGCCGGCCTCCCACACCGAGCCCTCCTTGTCGCCGAATTTCAGCAGTTCGTATTCGGCGGCCTTGTTGGCCTTGGGTATCTGCACTGTGGTGATGGTGGAGAATACTGACTGCGGCGTCGGCACAAGCGTCTTCCCTCCGGGCGTGATTATCTTGACACCGACTTTATAGGTTCCGTTCTTAGCCGACGACATTATGACACGGGGCTGGATAAACTGAGCCTTGCTCTTGCGAAGACCTTCGTCCCAGTCTGATATCACCGCGCCCGACGCATCGACATTGCGCATCTGAATGCCGCTTATCGACAGATTCTTGACCGCTTTCACATCTCCTTTGACCGGTTGGGGCACAACAATCTTCGATGTGTCGTTGCGCTGCCAATACATATGCACGGAGTCATTATAAGCCTTCGCTCTTTTGTAGCAAGCGTCGAAACTGCTCTGTGCGTCACCCAGCGCGGAGAGAACCTTGTTGAACACCTTCTGGTAATCACGCGCGTCGGCCGCGTAGACAGGAAACTGGAACTCCACCTTGCCGCTATTGACAAACGCCTTGTAGGCATTGCGGGCCGTCACATATTCCGCCGCGAGAGTGGCGTTCTCCAGACGACGGCTCGTGCGCTCGGGATCATCTTTTTCTGAAACCATTTTTATCGGTTTGCGGTGCAGGTTGAAGAGCATCGAAGTGGCGTTCCCTTCGAACGTTATCCAGTAAAGGATCTCCCGTCCCTGCGAGTCCTTACGCAGGAAGTTGAGGCTGTTGTCCTTGCTGTCGACCGATGATGAGATGCCTTTGGTTCTGAGGTATTCCTTCATCGATGTCATCGCGGCGCGTTCGGCGTCGTTGAATCCGCTGGCCGGCAGACTGCCACACAAGAGCGCGGCGCAGAGTGCCGCCAGAATAGTTTTCCTGAGTTGTTTCATATATGGGTTGTTTCTGATTTTATTTTATTTTTTCATCTGTCAGTTTATTTTCCATTCGATGTCCGACATCTGGACTGGGTCTTTTTTTCATGTCGTTCTCTCTTTCGCTTTCTTTGCTCCGGTTCGCTATTTCCACAATCTCCTTTCTGACTCCGGATTTCGATTGCCCTGCTCCATTCTTTTTCTGACGGACCTTCTTGCGCGCAGCGGTTTCAGCTACCGGCACTTTCGCTACCGGCACAGCCGGTTTTCCATATGTATCATAACAGCACGACCTGGTCATCATGCCGGCAGAGTCATAGTCATAGCCGACATAGGCTATGCCGAGACTGTCGGGGCGGGCTTTCATGTCGGCGCCGAGGTATGTCAGACGGCGGATGCGCCCCGCTCCATCGTAAGCATACCCGTATCCGTACACGCTGTCCGCTCCGCAGACAGGCGAGCCGACGGAATCCGTCATCAGCGCAGACACACGGCGTCCGTTCGCCTGATCGTGACGCAATTCGTAATAATATGTCGAAACGGAATCCGCGGAGCTTCCGTCAGCCGGAATCCTCTCAACCCGCACCCGGGTGCTTCCCGGGAGAAAGGTCATGGCAAGCTCATGCCGCTTTCCGAGACCATAGACATCCTTTGAGAACACAGAGCCGTCTGAGGCATATGTGTATTTTATGTCGGGAAAACGCACCATCGCCAGCAGGGAATCGCTGACCGCCACTACTGTATCGGCGGATCCAACATGCGACACCCGCACCACACGGCCTCCGGAATATTCGAACCGGTAGGCCGATCCTCGCGAACGCGCCTCTTTGTCGGAAAGCGGATGTATACCCGTGGGAATCTCGTGAGACTCCACATAATCGGCATAATATCTCACCCGGTCGCGGCCATAGAACCACCACACGGCGGCTCCGGCACCGCATAGAGCAAACACCGACAACGCGACACCGACAGCAATGCGACGTCCGCGTCCCGACTTCACCGATGGTTCGCCCCTATGGGCTTCACCGGAAGTTCTTAGAGACACGACCCGCACGGCATCGCCAAGCTCCCGGCAATTGCGGTAGCGGTCTTCGGGAGATTTGGCTGTGGCGCGGTCCACCACTTCCTGAATTGCATCGGATATGTAGGAATAAGCCTTTTTCATCGGCGGGAGCGGCTGCTCCTGTATGCGCTTCTTGATTTCAAACGCCGAGAGTTCCGATTCATCATATGGCGCGCGACCTGTCAGCATCTGCCAGAAGAGAACGCCGAGCGAATATATGTCGCTGCGGATATCGAGCGGTCGGTCAAGAGTCTGCTCCGGACTCATATATGACACCGTGCCCCCTCGCAGATCGCGGTCATCGCTCTCCGAGACGATCTGAGCTATGCCGAAGTCAAGGATCTTGACAGTTCCGTCACGACCGATCAGGATGTTGCCCGGCTTGATGTCGCGGTGAACTATGCCCCGGCTGTGGGCATAGGAGAATGCGTCGATGATGCTGAGCATCATCGGGTATGCCCTCTCCTCGACTATCAGGCCGTTCTTCCTGTTGATGAAATCCTCGAGCGTCATGCCGTCTACATACTCCATGATGAGGAACACTCCCTGCTCGTTCTCTACATAATTCAGGAACTTGACTATGTTGGGATGATCGAGCGAACTGAGCATTATGGCTTCCTGACGGAAACGCTCGCGAAGCTCCGGGCTGCCTCCGAAGCGAGGATGCAGCATCTTGATGGCGACAAACTGGTGGATGCTTCTGTTTTTGGCGAGAAACACCTGTCCCATACCACCTTCGCCGATCTTGCGGATTATGACGTAATTCAGAATTTCCTGACTGACCATAAAGCTATTGTTTACGGTTTCACACCGGAGGGTCTCCGTAGGCGTTCGTGCCGGAGTCACCCTTGCGAGCCAGAAGAACGATCAGATAGACCGAAAAGAAGAAACCGGCCACAGGAATCAATGTCAATAAGAACTGAGTCCAGCTCTTTCCGACATCGTGCAGACGGCGTATCATCACCGCAAGTGAAGGAAGCAGGGTCGCGAGCGACCAGAGCAGCAGGATAAGATACATCTCCGGCTTGAACTCGCTTATGATCCAGCCGAGAGAGATAAGAGTGCTGACCATCACATTGAAAATGACAAACCACCAGTATTCCGATCTTGTCGAGCGACCCGCAAAACAGGCATATCGGCGGAAACACTCGCTGACAGCGCCGGTGAATGTCGACGGGTCTTTTTTCTCAATACGTGCGCCGAGCATGAACCTGTCTCTGAGTCTGTCAGCCTTCCGGCTGTCGGTCTTTCTGCTGTCGGCTGCTCCGGCACTGCTCTCCTCCGCAGGGGATAGAAGCCGTTCCACCTCGCCCATGTCGAGACGGCATGAGGGGTCTCCTGCAAGAAGGATCTCGGGGCGGTCACCCTTGGGGATGTTGTAGCTCATGCCTTTGCGGATCATCTGCCCGTTGACCGACGTTCCGTTGCTGCTGCAGTCTGTATAGACGTAAAACGCGCCTCCGGTGAACTGTCTGAGCTTTATGTCGGCATGGTGCCGGCTGACCTTGAAGTTGTCGGCGCCGATGCAGATGTCGCAGTTCTCGCGCCCGACGCTTATGCTTCGCGTGCCGGAATCCATGGCCGTATTGATCTGGGTTCCTCCGGGCAATACGCGCACCAGCTGGTCGGCAAACTCGCGACACGACTGGTAGCGCTTCATCATGTTCTTGTCGACGGCATGGTCGATCACCTCCTGCACCGACGACGGCACTCCCCTCACCCGGTCTGCAAGCCGGGGGAAGGGCTTGGTCGTTATGTCGCGCTCCATCTCGAAATCAGACGAGGCGGTGAACGCATGCGAACCTGTCAGCATGAAATAGAGCACGCATCCGAGCGCGTATATGTCGGAGCGGTGGTCGATCGACATTCCCTGCGCCTGCTCGGGGCTCATGTATCCGTCGGTTCCGATCACGGTACCGACAACCGTACCACCCGTCGAGGATTTAGACACATCCTTGGCTACACCGAAATCAAGAAGACGGATATTGCCGTCAGGGCGGATCATGATGTTGCCGGGCTTTATATCGCGGTGAACGATGCCATGTTCATGCACATACTGCATGGTGCGCAGTAGCTTGATCATGCATTCTGCGGCGTCGGTCCAGGCCATAGGGCCGTTGTCAGCCACATACTGCTCGATGTTGCGTCCCTCCACGAGCTCCATGACGATGTAGAGATTGCCTCCAGCCTCGAAGTGATCGTAGACTTTCACCACATTGTCATTGTCGAGTTTTTTCAGGAATGCGATCTCGCTCTCTATGCGGGAGCGGTATTCCATGTCCGACACAAAAGCGGGAAGTATCTCCTTGATGGCTACAGGACGCGACCCGTCGGGCGAGACGCCTCTGAGCACCCGCCCCATGCCTCCGCTGCCTATGGGAATCTCCTCTACGGAATAATTACCGATTTTTCTCATCTGGGTTAGTCAATGGATTATGAGACAGGATTATTTGTCTCTCATTTGTTCCTGAAGAATAGAATTGTCACCTGGGTCTTGCTGGGAAGGCTTTTCAACAAGCTGCTCTTTTGTCTTTGCTCCCGTTCCGGTTGTATTCTTCCTGTTTTTCTCCACTCCGAAAGTCTCTTTCGTCTTGTCAACAGCCTTTCTTGCCTCCTTTCGGGCCGGTTCCTGACGAGACTTATGTGTGACAGTCACCTCTTTGGCAGGACTTGCTTCGGGCGAGACATTCTTTTCACTGTCTGTCTTGCGAGTGTCGCGGACTTCAACAGGCGTTTTCTCTTCCGCACGGACACCCGTGTCGGATTTGCCGTCCGAAAGGAAATAACCGATCACGATGCCTGCTATGACCACGGCAAGAGCCAGAGAACCCCATATCATCATTTTCGAACCTGCGGCGGGCAACAAGCCGGCCCGCCGATGCCCTGCAGACGCCGACTTGCCGAACTGTATAAGCTGGACGGTTATATTGTCCTGACCTCCATTGGCATTCGCCTTGTCTATAAGCTTGTCGGCGCGTTTCTGCAGAGAAAGTGATGAATCGGACACTATGTCGCGAATCGTATCGTTGTCGACCATTCCGCTGAGGCCGTCGGAACAGAGCAGCACCACACTGTCGGGAGCCGGCGACAAGGGCACCGCGCAAAGCTGGGGAGGCGTCATCGACGGCAGACCGAGCGCGTTGGTGATCTCGTTCTTGAACGGGTGTACCTCTGCCTCGGCGGCTGAGATCTGTCCGCTGTCGACAAGTTGCTGCACGTATGACTGGTCGCGCGTGATCTGTGTGATCCTGCCGTCGGCTATGTAATATATACGGCTGTCGCCTACCCACCCGTAATATACGGCATCATCCTTTATGACAGCCATGACGCAGGTTGCGCCCATACCCTCGAGCTCGGGATTCTGAGCCGCGCGGTGCAGAATTCCCTGATTGGCGGCCACGCACGCACGGGTTATCGCCTCTGCAGGAGATTCGAATTTGTTGTTGGTAAGGATGTCGGTGATTATGTCGCATGCCAGACGGCTTGCCACATCGCCGGCGGCCTGACCGCCCATGCCGTCACAGACGGCCACGACCCGACCGTTGGGTGAGTCGAATGTCACCATGCTGTCTTCATTGGCCTCACGGGCCTTGCCAACGTCCGTACGGTTGGCTATGATAAAGCGTTCGTCCATTTATGCTCGGTTTTTCGTTAAGTAGTATTGTCTGACAGGCGCATTCCGTCAGGATACAAAAGGAATCGCGATAAAATAGAAGATCGTGCTTCCGGCGCGTATCACGTCGTAGTTCTGGAGCTCGCCGTCGTCGAGAAGTTCCTTGTTGACGAATGTGCCGTTGCTTGACTGTTCGTCGCGGAATTTAAATTTGTTGTCGACGTTACGGTAGAGAATCGAGAGATGCTTTCCGCTCATCTGGTCGTCGTCGGGAACGCTGATGTCGCATCCCGGGTCGCGGCCTATGAAATTGCGGCCTTCGTAGATATTGAACGCCCGTCCGTCGGGATCACGGTTGTATGTGACCAGAAATCCGACAAGTCTGCGCGACGGAGCTTTGGCCTGGCGCGCGCCGGCACCTGCGGCATGCCTTATCACGGTGTGACCTCCGCCGCGCGGCTCTGCCTCCTGCGGTCGGAAGCGGGTCGATCCGGACGGATCCTGCATATTGGGCATGCCGAATCCGCCCTGTTGGCCGCCGGCGATGTGGGTATGAAGGCCTCCGGTAGCGGGAGCCGGATCACGCGGAGCGGCAAGATGAGTGGCGGGAGCGGAATATCCGCTCCCTGTGGCGTCAGCTTCGGCCGGACACAGCGGGCATCTGTCGCCGTAGATGCCGGGGTCGTAGACATGGCCGTTGGGACATGTTTTTTTCTGCATGATATACGTGTCGTTTATGCGTCGTATACTGAAGGATCGTCAAACTGGGCTGAAGTGTCGTCGTAGGCCAGATCTTCGGAAGATTCATAGCCGAAGCCGCTCTCCTCGCCATACTTCCCGTCTACCTCGGCGTAGAGATCGCCATCCGTACGCTCCATTCCGGCACTGTACTGCTCGGCGTCGTTGTTGATATAGTCGCGGTTGTTCTCAGCAAGATCCCCACGATAGTACTCGCCGGTCTTCTCATCCTCAAAGTCGTTGTGGATATCGGCGAGACTGTCATTTCGCGCCTCGTAGACAGGGTCGATGTTGACTTTTTCGAAATCTCCATGATCATTGCGGGCATAGAGGTTGAATTCCTTGCCCTGACCCATTTCGTAGGTATCGTTGTCGATCTGGAACACTTCCTGCTCCTCGAAGACGCCGTTGCCGTTGATATCATATGCGAGCACGTCACCTTTACCATTGAGGTCGTTGTCGAGAACGACAAAGTCCTTTCCGTCGATTTTTCCTGCATCGTAAGTGCCGACAAGGTTTCCATCCTCGTCGTAGAGGAGCGCGGTTTCCTCCACGTTGATGTCGATCTCTTCCGGTTCACGGACGGGCTCTTCTTCATGAACATGGATATGCACATGGTTTTCCACGGGAGCTGCCGGCGGGGTATCCGCTTGACTTTCGAGATCTTCGACAGCTGCATCTGCTCCGGCGAGAAGGTCTTCCTGCGTCAGATCGGAAGCCATTTCTCCGTCGGCATGCGCTTCAGCGATTTTAGTTGCGCCGAAAGCGGCGGTGCCTCCCGCTCCGATAATTGCGGCTCCCGCCAATGCGCCTCTTCTCAGATTTCTGCTTCTGTCAACAGCTGCATTCTCCATCTCTTCAAGCTGATAGTCATCGTAATTTGCCATAGCGAACAGTCTTTTGTCTCACCGCATTGCGCGGTGTGACGGTTTATATTGTTGTTTTACTTCTCTTTTCTCTTTTTATTTGTCTTTAAGGTGTCGGTCAACCGACGGATCGTTGACCATTGGCTCCGGTTCGTGATTCTCCTGCCGGATTTCAGGATGCGCCTTTTCTTTCGCGGCCTGATCTCCGGGCGCGTCGCCACGCTTGCCTGCCGCACCGCGCTTACGCTCTTTACTTACGCCCGTGTCGGGAATATTCCCTTTGTCGAATGCGGGAGCCGGAGTCTCCACGGCCGGCGGAACTATCGTGTCTTCCGACACTGTCTCCGTCACGCTCTGCTCCACGGCTTCCTGGTTGTTTCCCCATTGCTGACCGGAGAAAATAAATATGATGGCTGCAACCGCTATCACTGCAGCCAAAGAGAGGCAAAGCGACATTTTCAACGCGCGATAAGGATCGCGGACTTTGCTCCAGTCAAGATCGGCGATGTGAGCGAAATTCACCTGATCACCCCTCCTGACGGGCATACCCTCCGGTTTGCCGACTCTTTCGCCGTTGACAAATGTGCCGTTGGAGCTGGTGTCGTATATTTTCATCTTCCCGAAAAAGGAGACGGTCATTACTGCCTGACGTCGGCTCACCATGTCAGTCGAATCGTCAAGCCTGACATCGCATTCGCGTCCTCTTCCGATAGTGATCTTTCTCATATTCCTATTTTTAAGTCATTTCATGGTCAACTCTTACGTTTGTCAGTATCATACTGACCGCTGCGCCGGTGTCAGCCGCCGATGGTCTTCTTGCTCGAATGATCCTCTTTACGGGCATATGTGCGGCCGTAGAACGCACGTTCATCCTCTTCGCCGACAGCCGACGGGTAGACCGCGCCGTCATCACGACCTATGTCGTGCGACGGTATAAAATCAGGCTTGACCGGCCCGGACTTCTCTCTCGGAACGGACATGAAACCTTCCTCGATGACAAGCCCGTGACGTATGTGATCGAGCGGTAGAAAGATAAACCGATATGATCTTCCGATGCGTATTATCTCGTTGCCACGGAGCGGCACGCTGTCGTAACCGCACTCGGCACCGTCTACCGATGATCCGAATTCCGAATCGTAATCCGTGTAACTCATCGTGATTACTCTTTCGCCGTCGGATCCGGCCAGTATCCTGACCAGAAGGACAGCATGTGATGCCGAGACGGTGGCTTCCGACAGATAAATGTCTGACCGGGGATCGCTTCCTATAGTGTTCCTGCCGGCATATACGGGAAACAGTTCTCCACACAGATCGCGCGACACCGTATAGAGCACTCCTGCCAGCGGACGCGGCTGGAGGATGATCTCAGTCTCTCTGTCATTCACGCGTGATGCCTCGCCGGGGGAGGAGGAGGAGTCAGAACGTTTCATGCCGTGTATATACGTGCGTCTGATATCGGCACTTCCCGGCGTACGCCCGTATAGGCTGCCTTTCGAGCCGGTGGCGCCCCCCTGATCGTGTATTGCTGTCTTGTGGTTCATTTCTGTCAGATTTTTACAATGACTTTTGTCATGCCAAGCAGTATGCGGTCGTTGTCGCGCAGTTCTGCCGCTTCGCCGCGCGAGAGTCTCCGGCTGTTGACAAACACGTCGTTGGCCGGATTAAGGGCCGTGATCCTGCATTGCGTCACCGGCCCGGCTGCAATCACGTCGAGTCTTGCATGCTGCCGGCTCATGTATGGATCGGGTGCGAGTTTTAGCGTGGCGGTGCTGTCGGAACTCGCGCGGCCGATGATGTATGATCCCTGCGCGAGCGGAAGAGTGCGGCCGGAATCTTCGATCACGAGCGACGCCACTCCGCTTTTCGACGCAACGCGTGTCTTGCCGCCCTGCACACCGGGTTGACCTCCGGCAATATGGGTGTGTAGCGGCGCGGCGCCCTGCGGTATTCTTCCCGTCAGTTGACCGAAGGGGGCTGAAAATCCACACTTCGGACAGCGGAAAGGGCGCGAGGCCATCGCTCCGAGATCGGGAGCATTCAGTGCGAAACGCCGATGGCATCGCGGGCATTGTATGGCTATTGTCTGCATGATCGTCATTTTACGTAAACCACAACCATGTCATCGGCGAATTTACCATACATCTGCGGATGCTGTATGCCACCGGTATCATCGATGACGCGACTGTTGACATAATTGAACAGCTCGCGTGCCGTCACCTTTTTGTCGCCGTTGGCGTCGGCAGCTCCTTCGAGAGCCTGCACAAGACGGTTGAAGAAGTATGACTTCGACATCAGACTGCTCTCCCACGACAGTTCATTGGCACGGCTGCTGAAATAGAGCATTACCGAACTGTCTTTCGACTTGTAGCGCCGTGAGCGCGGGTCTCTCTCATATTTCTTGCTGAACGAGCCTGAGTGACAACTGTTGATGAACATCACCTTGCGTCGCGCATTGCTCTTCGCGAGAATCTCCTGGATTTCGGAGCAGAAGATCACATTCGCGGTGTCGTAGCATGAAATTCCTCCGTCGAAGCCATGGCCGCTGTAGGCGAAGATGATCTCGTCGGCGGGAGTTGCCTTGGCAAACTGGGCCTTGAGTACGCGCATTATGTGATCGCGAGTGGCGTTCTCATCCTTGAGCATGAAAACCTCGCTGTCGTTGTAGTCATTGAAGAATCTTGATATGGCCCGTGCGTCGCCGACAGAACTCGGCAACGGATTCTCGCCGTTATCGTAATTGTTGATGCCCACGGCCACAAGATATGTCTTCTGGGCATATCCGCTGCTGACTCCGGCGAGGATTAACACAAGCAAAAGAAGATTAATCCTTATCGCTCTTTTCATAATATTCGGATTTGCATCTCGGACATTTTCTTTCCGAGAGAATGTTTTCATATATCTTTCCGCGGAATGATAGTCCGCATTCCGGGCAACAGTATCTTACGGCATAGTCGTGCTCGTTGTCGTTGCGCATCTGTATAAGCTTGCGGTTGTAGCGGTTGACTACCGTGAGGAGCACTCCGATCAGGAGCGCGGCGATCCCTACGGTCAGAGCGATCGAGATCATCTGGCCGTTATCGCTGTCGTTGAACTTGTTGGATATTATACCCGATGCTCCTGCTGCAAGCATTGATACAAGAATGGTGCAGCTTCGCAGACCGTTGATCATTCCGGTCTTCGACTCAAGCTCCATCTTCTTCGTATTGTAGTTGTCTGAAACGGCACGCAGCCCGGAGACGTCGATCTTCTTCACTTTCGGAGGATCCTGTCTTGGCGGACTCACAGTGTTTCCGCCCCCGGATTCCCGGGTGGCACCGTTATGGCCGGAAAGAAGACGCCGAACGTGAAACCTTGTGTCGGGACCGAGCTGGATCATGGAGTCAGCCGATACTCTGTAGGGCTGATTCGCGTACAGACGCACAAATCCGGAACCGGAATAAATGAAAGTGCCGTTGGTCGACTGATTGTCTACCAACTGCATATTGCCGTTGTCGTCCACATTGAGGAATGCGTGACGGCGGCTGACTTTTGGATCGCATATTGCAAACGGCTGATTTCCCTCTTTGCCGATTATTATCTGTCTGTTCATTGCAAGTCCGTGACATGCCTGCTCCCGTCGGCACTCACACAGGTTAGTTCATTGTTCTGACAAGACAAGGCGGGAGAGCATGCCTTCGGCATCCGCCCGTCGCGACTCAGATGTCCGGATATAGCCCATATACAACCGCAACTTCTGAAGTTGAGTCTGCATGAGATGTAGTCCGTCCTGTAACTGTATAATATCTCTTAGGAAGAGATACT
>CAMWRV010000050.1 GCA_947176745.1 uncultured Muribaculaceae bacterium | reverse complement strand
ATCGTCGCAAGCTATACGACCCTGACGGCAACATTTATTATTAAACAAGCTCTTAATTCCTGCCGGTCAACAATTGCCTGCTGATTGATCTTAGACCAATAAAAGGCTTATTAATGAAATAGTTATCGCCTAATAGGAACGATTGGATTCTCGTTCCTTTGTATCGCGGTAAACATTGTTAACCTTGTTGCCGCCGAAAGACCAAGACACTCTGAATGTGAACGCATGTGAATGTACGTCATTTCGAGTATTTACGACATAATCGTTATAGTATGCCTTCGATTTCGTGATATTCCAGCCGAAAGGATCATTGACCGAGAGGGCAAGATTAAGGCGATTGTCAAGAAGCGAATAACGGATGTCGCAACCGATTAGTGATATTGCCGAGTAGTGTATCATCCTGTCTTTCCATGGGAAATAATGGCTGAAACGGAGATTGAATATAAGTGTCTTCTGCCTGTTCAGCATCCACGATGTGTTAAGTTCGAGCTTGCCGCTCCAGCCATGGTCGTTAGCTTCTTTGAAATCCGGCACTTTGGATTTGGCGAACGAATAAAACACTTCTCCACCGAGTTTGAGATTCCACAAAGAGAACAGCGAACGGTTGTAAGAGGCATACAGACCGGTCTTGTTGGTGTTGAGGCAATTCTCGGGAAGGGTGTATTGGCTTCCGTCGGCATTGAATCTTGTTATATTGCCGATGGCATTATGGTTGTATGAGTTGTAAAGCACAGCATAAACACCTTTGAAACTATAGTTTATCTCGACGTTATGTGAAATGCTCGGGTCAAGATCCGGATTGCCTGAGAACCAGTCGTTCACTGTGGTATAATATCTGAACGGGTTCAGGTCACCGAAGTTAGGACGTGTTATGCCCATAGAATATGAAAGAGAGACGCGTCCTGCTTTCTGCGAGTTCCAGCTAAGATTGAGCGACGGGAACAGGTAGCCGTAACTTTTGTCATGGCGCATATTGTCAATCATCTGGATTCCCTTGACATCCGTGTGCTCATAACGGAGTCCGAGTTTACCGAAGAATGAATTGGAGAAGCTTTTCTCCGCGCTTACATAGACGGCTGCTGTCTTTTCGTCGTATTTGAAAGTATTGCTCTGAAGGGTATTGATTGTCCAATTGCCATCCAATAAATCGGAAACCTTAAGGTCTGTATTGTTATTGACACCTGTATATGCAGTTCCGGCGTCTATTCTGAAGGCGGAAAATGGCAGGGCGGCATCAAGTTTGACAGAATGTATCCGGTACTTGTTTGTGCCGTCATCAGTAAGCCTTGTGGGGGCACTCTCATCCTGCCATGTCGTAACATCGGAAAATGACTGGGTATGGCGGTTGAAGAAATTGTAAGTAAGGCTCAGCATCTTGCCTTTGGAGTCTATAGACCAATCACCGAATGCCGTAAGCGTGATTGCGTTGTTCGGTTTCGCCGGCGAGAGATTGCGGGAATAATATGCAGCACCGTTATCTATTGTTTCATCCAACAGATTGCTTTTGAACCTCATGGTACTGAAGTTGACGATGGCACCCGCACTGATACGGTCATTAAACTTATATTTGAACAGTCCGTTTGCACCAAGGGAACGGTTTGTGAAATGATTCGTGCGGCCGGATGTACGCACATAGTCGGAGAAGGTATATGTCCTGTTGAGATCGTTAATCCCTTTCATGTCTTGCCAGCTAACATCTGCCGAAATCTCCACCTTTCGGGTGGTATGGCTGACGTTGCCGCCGAGAAGATAGCTGAAATCCTCGCGTACCGTTCCGTTGCCCCATAGGTTGCCTCGTGTGCCGAGAGCCTCGTTGCGTGTGGTTATGCTGATGTAAGCCACATTCGTGGAGGCGGCATACTTCGCCGGTGGTGTGGTAAGCAGTTCTATCTTCTCGATTCCGGAAGACTGGAGATTCTTCAACCGCAAGGCAATCGCTTCGTCGGTCATTTCAAGCAGGTGTCCGTCGATGATGTATCTTACAGAGGATTTGCCTGCGACGCTGACCTGATCGTTCGTCACGGAGACGCGGGGAATTCTGTCAAGAACCTGAACACCGTTCAGCCCCAATGCGTAGGGGTCGTTCTTTATAAGGTAGACTATGCGGTCCGGCGATTGTTTCAGTACCGGACGACTTGCTACAACGACAACCTCGTTGAGTTCGAGTTCCCGTTCCCAGCTTGCGGGCACGGAATCGTTGGATTCCTGAGCGAAAAGGCACATAGGGAGTGCCGCCACTCCTAAGAGCAGCATACGAAGCAGATTCATAAGTAAGTGTTATAGTGTTATTTGAAGGCTTTTTCCTTGCCTTTTATGAAAAAGAATGCGTTTCCATTATACTGCTGGAGGCCAATGTCGATGGTCTCTCCATTATTGATTATTTTTAGGGAAGTGTACCTGCCACCCTCTCCCTCTTGTTCAAAGGACTTTGCAGCTCGCGGACTATCCTTGCGCAATTCACTTTCAATAATCTTTATGATTCCCGGATTATTAGTTACGTGCAGACTGCGATAATATGTGCCGTCAGCCCTTGAAATGGAAGTCCTGACCGCTTTCTCTTTGTTGTATCGCCCGTCGAACAACTGCTCTACAGCAAGGCGGGGAGGTTTCGCCATAGCTGAGATTGAGGTTAATACGAGTATGAATATGACCAAAAACTGTTTCATTGTTCTATATGATTTATAAAGTTTTCGACCTGTTCCTGTTCACGAGATTCAAGTTCGGCGATATGGCTCAGAAATTCATCTGCCCGTTCCATGTCGGATTTTACCTGTTGTTCAGAAAGTTCATGACTTACCTCTCGTCCATTTACATAAGCGATATAAATGCCGAAGGAATCATTGTCGTTGACAGCCGGGTTGTTAAATAGAGCGAGGCCCACTGCAAACAGAATTGTTACTGTTGCCGCAATACCAATAGCGGTTTTTCTGTTGAACCATGCAAATCTTTTCTTTGAAGACTCTTTTACGTTCATTGTGATGGCGACTCCCATCAGCATGCGCACCTCGTCTATGCAGGGTGAGGAATATGGCATTTTACCAAGCACATATTGTAGTTCGATTTCTTCGAGAACCGTCAGTTGACAGTCCATATACAAACGGCATAGTTGCTCGGTTTCCTGCAATGTCAGTTTAACGTCATGCTCTTTCATCTGTCGAGTGCTTTGTAATTGTCACGTATCTTTTTTCTCGCCCGGCTCATGTTCATTCTCACGGCTTCGACCGACATACCGAGGGTTTCCGCGATTGTATCGTACTCTGTACCGTCATGTGTGACGAGGGAGTATATATGCCTCTGAATATCCGTGAGTCCGGTTGTAAGCAAGGATTCATACTTATCCATGTCCTCAAAAGAGAAAGCCTTGACTTCCAGACTGTCCGTATCGGTTTCGTCCAGCGAATAAGTCCTGGGCTTGCGGAGTCTGTCGATACAGATGTTCCTGAGTACGGCAAACAGTTTGTTGCGGGCCTCGGTTTCTGTTTCAACACCTCCGTCTCTCCAAAGATTGAAGAAAGTGTCCTGCAAAGCATCTCTGGCATCCTCGTCGTTTTTGAGGAATCCCAGAGCGCTTCTGTGCAACTTGTCACGAAGTGCCAAGAATGAGGATGTCAGATTGTCTGTTTTCATTGCTTACACTATAGATACGAATGAAACGGCAAAACGTAACCGCCCATTTTAATATTAAGAAGTAATTTTTCGGTAATAAAATTTGGTTTATAACATAAACTGCTTTATCTTTGTATTCGAAATAGAATTTGAGCGATAACATATAAGTACGCTCTTTTCTTTTTCCGGCTATAGTTTACAGTATAAACCATTTTATAAATTATCAAACAAGTTCATAAAATACTGATTATGGAAGAGAGAAAGATTACTGAAGCCGAGAGCATCGAAATCATAACCTCGATGATCTCCCGCACAAAAGACCGCCTTGCCAAGGGCTGCGGCAACATCCTTCTTATGTGGGGATATCTGAGCGTGGCTGTATCGGCACTCATATGGGTGCTCCTTGTGACAACCAAGAATCCTGCCGTAAACTGGCTGTGGTTTCTCATATGGCTGATAGGCGGCACCGCCACTCCGGTCATGGCGAAGAAAATGCGACGGAAAACAGGCTCAAGGAGCTATACAGACAGACTGACTTCATGCATGTGGTCTGTAGTCGGTTGGGCAGCTATCGCATCTGTCATGTTGTGTCTTGGTTTTCTTTTAATCGGCGGAAAAGATTCATGGAGCATGATGTTTGCTTTCGCTTTCATCATCGTACCTATGGCTGAAATCATGCAGGGCTTGGTAATCAAAGAGCAATCTCTCATTGCCGGCGGAAGTGTCGGACTTGTGGCAGGACTTTTCACCATGTGCTGCATCTCGGCGCATGTAGCGCTTGTGGCGAACTGGTTCATGCCGCTATTCATCCTGGCCTTCGCGGCAATGATGATCGTTCCGGGACACATGCTTAACTCAAAGGCGCAACGGGAATCATGAGAGAGCTGAATCCATTACTACATTCTCAGTTGAGACTGGGCGTAATGTCGATTCTCATGAGTGTGGAGGAAGCCGATTTCGTCTATCTCAGAGAGAAAACTGAATCGACAGCCGGAAATCTAAGTGTACAGCTCGACAAACTCTCTACAGCCGGATATATCGCGGTTGAAAAGGGATTTGTCGGGAAGAAGACCCGAACCACAGCCAGAATAACCGAAAAAGGCCGCGATGCCTTTATCGAATACGTCGAGGCTCTTAAACAATACATTTCCATGCAATAAGCATGTCTCACCAAACAGTTAATCAGCTGCGAAATAGTTAATCAGCTGCGAAGAAATAATCTACTGATGAAACCTACCAGTGAGTCAAGCTCTTCTCGTTGGTCACGTAATATTTCAAGCAGTACTGAAGCCTCCATTAATGTCTTGTATTTATGGCGGAAAGATAATGAAACTTCGGTAAATCGGCAAATTCTCACATTGCAAACTGCGATAATTAGGCATATTGAGGATGTGCGTACTACGATAAACCGGCATTGGGTTGCAAAATTTGGTCTATATGTGGCTCCAATAGGGGTTTATATTGGCATTGATTAAGACCCGTCGGCACTAACATTTTTGCGGAACGGAGCCTTAGTGCATTGGGAGCTTTAGCTCTACAATATGACAGTTGCCGTCGGTCCGGGTGGAGTAACTGTAATTGTCGCCGAAAAGAAGATTCAGCCGGCGAAGCGTATTCGGCACTCCAAGTCCTCCGGGGCGTCCGGATCCAGATTTGCGCAGTCTGAAGGTATTCTCACACCTGAACTCAAGGTGGCCTTCAGACTGCGTGAATGTAACATTAACCGTCCGGCGGCCATCGACTTCCGAACCATGCTTGACAGCATTCTCGACAAAGGGTATGAACAGCAAAGTCGGGATATCGATCTTCGCGTCATCGATTTCAGAATGACATGAAATCTCGAAACCGAACGGCTCGGTTCTTGTGCCCTCCAGTGCAAGATATGAATTGAGAAATCCGATCTCCCTACGGAGTGTGGTGGTGGAGTTGTCGGTTTCCGAGAACTGATATTCCACAAGCTTCCGTAATTCGGCAAGCATACGCGCAGCTTCCTCGGGTTCTTCGACCGATAGGATGCCGGCATTGTTGAGCACATTGAACAGGAAGTGCGGATTGATCTGCTTCCGGAGAAAGGAATATTCCTGCCGCACGGTCTCCGCATGGAGCAGCATCATACGCCGTTTCCCTATGATCCAGTCCTGATGCATCATTATCGCCGCGGTTCCGCCGATAAAGAAGAACAGTGTGAGCATTGTGCCGATCGTCATTATCACCATGATCACAACCGGCAGCTGCTTGTCGTATGGATTCTGATCATATGTGGCGATCTCGGTGATGATCAGCGGCACGATGACGGCCGCCAGCAATATCCCGGTATCTATCATGTACTTTCTGAGACTGCGGTGACGTCTGAATCTTCTCGACAGCCATAAGACATTTATGTAGGTCAGGAAGTCAAGTATAAGATACATGGCGACAAACCCGCCGAACCTGTTGGCAAAGTCGGGACGGTCGGGAGAATTGAAATTTGTGCCGAAAGAAATTATGAGCAGTATCACCTGAAATATCGCGTGGCGCACCCAGCGGTATTTTCTGCCGACAATGAAATTCGTCAGCGCGGAATAATCGGGTCCGATATTCACGTTGTCCGGCATGACCGATGGAGAGGGCAGTTCGTAAAGCTGCCGCCTCAGATAATCGCAAAGCTTTCTTATCCGGCCGGCTACCTCAGCCGGTGCATTCTGAAGGCTGTCGGAGATGTTTTCGAGAGAGCTGACGATATAGGCGGGGTCAAGTCTCTGACGGACTTCATTGATGTAATCCGTCAATCTGCCCGCCATGACACGCTCTCTCTCCGCCTCCTCTGCCCATCTGACGTGGAGCGCGCGGGCACCGATACCCAACAGAATCAGCATCAGCAACATCGAATCGCTGAACGCATCGACATACACCCACGGAGAGCCGATGTCGGTGACCCGCGGCGGAAGATCCATTATCCGTCTCACCGCATACTCCATAAAAATCGCCGTGATGGATGCGGCATATGAAGTGGCGAGTATCACCAGACAATATAATAAATACTTCTGCCTGCACAGCAGCCTCGGGATCGCGATCAGGACATCGACCGCCACTGCCGCCATAAACAGAAGGGTTACAGGCAGCAGGAGCCACAATAAATTCATTCCGGCCTTTGCGTAGACGTCCATGAAGGCCGACACAACAGTTCCGGATGCGAGGAAAGCGAACGCCATGGTCAGAGCAAGATATTTCAGGATAGTTTTCATTCAGCTTAAGTATCGGTTAAATTTGAACACTTACTTATCACGCAAAATTAGCCACAAAATTCGAGAATGAGCCGATATTGCGACATATCCATGATCATTTGCGACTAAACGGCTGTCGCCAGCGAGTATCGCCGGAAGCAATTCGTGTGTTTCGTCTACAAGAGGGAGCGGTTGGTCGCAATTATCCGCATTCGATCTGCATTAGCGGTAATTTTGCACCCGGATTAAGACCCCATCCCACAAAAAATCAAAAACATATGTTCAAACGATTCCTATTCAACACGCTCTCCTCATTCACCGGAGCCACAGTCGCTCTGGTCATCGCAGGGGTCGCGGCAGCGGCCATCATCGGAGGAGCGATCAGCAGTTTTTCAGGCGACTCCACTCAGCCGGAGGTAAAACGCGGCAGCATTCTGACAATTGATCTTAACGGTGATATCGCCGAGTGTGAGAAAGCGTTTTCACCCGATCTCTCCATGCTTATGCAGGGGAAGTTCGAGTCACCGCAGAACCTTCCCACGCTCGTCAACGCACTGCGCGAGGCTGTCGACAACAAAGATATAGTCGCCGTCTATCTGAAATGCGGCTACCTTTCGGCCGAACCCGCCACGCTCGACGCGCTACGTCATGAACTGATAAGGTTCAAAGAGAAGACCGGTGGCAAAAAGAAGATCATAGCCTATGCCGACAGCTACCACACCGGATCATATTTTGTGGCCTCTGTCGCCGACAGCATTTATCTCAATCCGGCAGGAAGCATGTCGCTCCACGGACTCTCTTTCGGCAAATTCTTCTATAAGGAACTGCTCGACAGGTTCGGGGTGGAGTTTCAGGTGGCCAAGGTCGGCACCTACAAGTCGGCCGTAGAGCCTTATCTTATGCAGGAGATGAGTGAGCCGGCCCGCGCTCAGGAAGACTCGCTTCTCTCAAATCAGTGGGCGTATATCCGCGATAATATCGCGACGGCCCGCAAAGGTGTTTCTCCGGCCGACATTGACTCACTCATCAGCGGCCGGCACATATCATATGCCGAAACCGGACTTGCCGTCAAATCTCATCTTGTCGATGAATTGCTATACGAACGTGCCGTAAAGACACGCCTGGCAGGGATCGCCGGATGCGAAGTCGAAAAACTGAATCTTGTAGGTCCGGGAGCAGTCACATCCAGAACGACATTTGGCGACGCCTACGATGCGAAGAACCGGATTGCCGTAGTATATGCCTATGGAGAGATAGCCGACGGCGACGACAATGAGGTAAATTACGAGAAGCTGGTTCCTGTGATCACAGATCTTGCGGATGACGACGATGTAAAAGGGCTTGTGCTGAGAGTCAACTCTCCGGGCGGATCGGTCTATGGCAGCGACCAGATTGGCGAGGCTCTCGACTACTTCAAGTCGACAGGCAAACCGTTTGTCGTGTCGATGGGAGATTTCGCGGCATCGGGCGGCTACTGGATCTCCGCGACAGCCGATAGAATTTTTGCCGATCCCCTCACGATCACCGGCTCGATCGGAATATTCGGACTGTTTCCCAATGTCAAAGGGTCACTCGAGAAGTTTGGAGTGAACTTCCAGATGGTCGGCACAAATTCCGACGCAGACTTCCCGACACTGTTCACATCTATGGATGAATCGCAGATGGCGGTGATGCAGGCATATGTGGAACGCGGATATGACCAATTCATAACACGAGTGGCAAAAGGCCGCAGACTGCCCGAGGAGAAAGTCCGTGCGATTGCCGAAGGACGCGTCTGGGATGCACGTAGCGCGATAAGAATCGGACTGGTCGACCAGCTCGGGCATCTTCAGGACGCAATCGACTATGTGGCGGAGAAAGCCATGACAGGCAAAGACTATAATCTTGCGGTTTACCCGAAATTCGAGCCATCCTTGATGGACATGATGATGGCCGGAGGAGTGTCGGCAGCCGAACTCGGCAATGCTGTGAAGTGTCGCGATCAGGAGGTACTGACTGTCTACATGATCAACCGGATACTCTCACGCAGCCCAGTGCAGTCAAGAATCTGCGACTACTATGTGCGCTGGTAATTCTTAAGACTCCATAATCAGACTCCATAATCCGTTCTCCCGACAGCACCGGATGCTGTCGGGAGAATCACTCTGACAATGAATCGTTCTGACTATACAGGGCCGTGACAGGAGGGATTTGTACAGTTCATTTAAAAACGTTAATTTTGTCAGAACCAAGTTCCATTTGTCAAAAACATTCATAATCTCAAGAAGACTCATCATCTAATAATCAGCAGTCAGCAGCTTATTGAAAAAGGTAAATAATGGTAAAAGAAACAGGTATTTTAGGTTTGTGTCTGATCGGCGCGATATGCCCGGCATCGGCGGCAGAGCCAGACGACAGCATCGCGGGCGGAGAGCTCAAGGAGATCGTTGTCACCGGCAACTCCGCCCGTCAGCGGATCAACAACCCGAGGCTCGGGGCCGAGCGGCTCGAGATGTCGAAGATGATTCAGGTTCCTGCCTTCGGCGGCGAGGCCGACATCATAAAGTCGATCACACTGCTTCCGGGCGTCCGCAGCGAAGGCGAGGGAGGAGGAGGTTTCGAGGTGCGTGGGGGCAACGCCTATGAGAACCTTGTCATGCTCGACGGCATATCGCTTTACAATCCGAGTCATGTCATGGGAATATTCTCGACTTTCAACGACAATGCCCTCGGAAGCGTGACTCTCTACAAAGGGGCTTTGCCGGCCTCGTATGGGGGCGCGACATCGTCGGTGCTTGAGACCACGCTCGCTCCCGGCGACATGGAGGAATATCACGGTTCGGGCACAATCGGCATACTCGCTGCCAAGATCAAGGCAGAAGGCCCGGTCGTCAAAGACAAACTGTCGTTTGCCGTGGCCGCACGCCGCTCATATGTCGACGCTTTCCTGAAGATAATCCCGGAATACAGGAGCACGGTCATGAATTTCTATGACGTGTCGGCCAAACTGCGCTACCGGCCTTCGGCGGCGCACATGATCGACGGCTCGTTCTTCATCAGTCACGACAACATGGCTATCGCCGACCTGATGGGCATGTACTGGGGCAATCTCGGAGGTTCGCTCAACTGGCTGGCCCGGGCAAATGACCGCCTGTCATTCACGACAACAGCCGCGCTGACCCGCTTCAACCCGAAAATGTCGATGGATATCATGGATCTCAGCCAGATCATGCGGACCTATATCCACAACTACTCCGTCAACGAGAAGGCAAGATGGAACATCGACGGAAACCATGCCCTGGAGTTCGGACTCCGCTCGGAACTGCTCAGGGTCAAGTCGGCGGAATGGGAGCTCAATTCCTCGCACGAGCGAGAAGTCCGCTCGCTGTGGGAAAACTCCGTATGGGCTGAATACTCCGGATCGTTCGCCGACAGAGTCGATGTCACCGCCGGAGTGCGCCTGAATGTGGCCTCGGTCCTGTCGCAGAACCGTTTCCACGAGTTTCTGAGCAACTATGGCGATTACTGCCAATTTGACGGCAAGACCTACATCGAAGCGGATCCGAGAATCAGTCTGAAATACAATATCACGCCGCTGCACAACGTAAAAGCCGGCTTCGGCATCTCGTCGCAGAACCTTCACGCCATACGCTCAAGCACGACGTCATTCCCTTTCGACCGCTATGCGCTGACCTCTGCCGTGGTAAAGCCCGAACGTTCGCTTCAATACGGCGTCGGCTACAGCGGCATGACGGGTAACGGCGCGTTCGACTGGTCGGCAGAAATGTATTACCGCAGCATTGACAATGTCTATGACTTCATGGATGGCCGGAGCACATTTTCCGACATCGCGCTCGAAAGCATAATTCTCGGCGGAAGAGGACGAAGCTACGGAGCGGAGTTCATGTTGCGCAAGAACAGCGGACGACTCACCGGCTGGGTATCCTACTCTATCTCCCGGACGGAGACCCGCATACCGGGCATCAATGACGGGAAGTGGTACAACGCCACCAACGACCGCCGCCACGACTTCTCCATAACGGCCATCTACAGGCTTACCGACCGATGGAGTCTGTCGGGCTCATGGATCTTTCTGTCAGGCCAGCCGCTCACAGCCCCCGACGTAAAATATGAGATCGGAGGCGAGACGTGCTACTACTACTCGAAAAGGAACTCATACAAGACTCCCCCGACCCATCGGCTCGACCTCTCGGCCAGATACACCCATGCGGGAAAAAGGCTGACCTATGAATGGGCGTTCGGCGTATACAACACGTATTGCCGCTACAATCCGTATGTGATCTACTTTCAGGATGATCCATCGAAGCCGTCGGGCACACGCGCCGTGCTTCAGGCCATGTACGGCATAGTCCCGTCGGTATCATACACACTAAAATTCTGACATTTATGAAACCATATTGTATTCTTGTCATGATCTGCGCGATGCTCCTGACTGCATCATGCGAGAAAGAACTCGATTTCGAGTACCACGATATTGACCCATTGACAGTGATCGAGGCGGAACTTACGCCGGAGGGTGCGAAGGTGGGTATAACATACACGACTCCGATGAATGAGCCGATGGACCTCACCCGTCTCACCGACGCCGTGGTAACGCTTACCGACCTCACCGACGGTATCGCTTACAGTCTGCATCCTAACGAAGAGGGATTTTTCGTCGACCCGACTCCCGGCATTGCAGGCCATGACTACCGCCTGAGTGTCGAAAGAGCCGGCTGCCGTTACGAGGCCGACGCCACGATGTATGCCCCGACCGAGATCGAGAGTCTTGAATTCAACTGGATCAAGATGCCCTACGACTATGTGGCCGTGTTTCAGGGACGCTTCCTCGACAACACAGCAATACAGGGTGAATGTTACTGGATAAAGCTATACCGCAACGGGGAGATTTATCAGTGGGGTGAGATGGATGACCGCAGTGCCGTTGACGGCATCAGCACCTTCTTCACCATGACCACCCGCAAGGATACGGATGAAGAGGATGACGACACGGTGCTTTTCGACGGAGATGTGATCACCTGCACCGTATCGCCGATATCGCACGCCATGCACGACTATCTGGAGGCACTGCAGAACGACAGCAGCGGTCCGGCCATGTTCAGCGGCGACAAATGTCTCGGTTATTTCCTGGCCACCTCGCCGGTATCGGCCTCTGTGGTGTTCCACCCCGACGAACTTCCGGAATACAAGTAACGACTGAAATATGAAATGCATAATCATTGATGACGAGCCCATCGCGCGCCGCGGCATGAAGCGTCTGGTCGACAGCAGACATGAGCTGGAACTGGCAGCCTCGCTCGACAGCGCCGAAGCTGCCGGTGATTTCCTCGCCGATAATAATGTCGATCTGATATTTCTCGATATAGAAATGCCGGGAGTAAGCGGCATTGAATTTGCCCGGCAAATTCCGCGCGACTGCCTTGTGGTCTTTACCACCGCTTATTCGGAATACGCCATAGACAGCTATGAGGTAGAAGCTCTCGACTATCTGATGAAACCTATTGACCCGATGCGTTTCAACCGGGCTGTCGACAAGGCCATATCATATCACGGCCTGCTCGAATCTGCCGGCTCCGCTCCTGAAGAACCTGCTGTTGGCGTGACCGACCATATCATCGTAAAGGCAGACCGCAGATATGTCAAGATAAAGCTCGACGACATCATATATGTGGAAGGCCTGAAAGACTACGTGATAATACACATGCCGGAACGACGTGTGGTGACGCGGCTCACATTGAAGGGGATAGAGGAACTGCTCCCCTACCCTGCCTTCATACGCGTCAACAAGTCGAACATTGTCAACCGCGACAGGATAGATTCGTTCGACACCAACGACGTATTCATCGGCACGACCGAAATCTCGATAGGCGCATCCTACCGTGATTTCGTCTTGCCGACACTGTTAGGAAATTTTTAGAGCTGGTTTAATATTTTTAGAACTGGTTTAATAAAAGAAAAATGCAGGGGCGGCCTGTTTGCGAGGATTATAGCCCAAAGACGCGCCCCTTGCGTTGACATTTTTGTGAGAAAGGATCTGAAGACATTACCCGGCATCAAGGTTATTTCAGACTTTTGAGAATAATGGAGTTCGCACGGTCGACCACGGAGGTGTCAAGGCTGGAGAGATAGATCCGCGTGGTCGCTTCGGAGTCGTGACCCATGCCTTCACTGATGACCGCCAGAGGTATACCTTTCGATTTGGCGGCTGAGGCCCAGCTGTGACGGGCCACGTAAAGGGTCAGAGGAATTGTGACACCTGCCATTGCGGCTATCTTTTTCAGGTTGTGATTGATGTTATAGCCAGCGTTGCGGTATGTACACCGCTCGTTTGTGCCGGGATTCCTGATGATAGGCAGCAGATAGTCTGTGGCGTTTTCGGGATACTTTTCAAGAATCATCTGCATCTCATTAGTCCATTCGATCATGAGTTGCTGGCCTGTCTTGCGACGTCGATATGTGAGGCAGCCGTTCCGGAGATCGGTCTTTTTAAGAAATGCCATGTCAATGAAGCTCATACCCCGGAGGTAGAAACTCATCATAAACATGTCGCGCGCATAGTCAAGCGACGGTGTCACCGACAGGTCCAGCGCCTTGATTCTCTTTATCGACAGCAGGGGCAACGCCCGCTTCACAGTCTTGTCGACGCCGGTATAGACATGTCGGAACGGATTGCGGTCTTCGATTATGCCGTCATCTACCGCCCGGTTATAGACCGCCCGGAGAATGCGGGTATAGAATGATATGGTGTTGGGCGCTACTCCCCGTTTGTGATGCCATGCCTCATAAGACTCCATTATATCGGAGGTGAGGCAGTCGAGCATTATGTCGTCATCCTGTCTGAACTTTCTGAAACTGTTAAGCGTGGACTTATACGTCTCGCAAGTTCTGTGTCGGCCGTTCTGCCTGAGCTTTGCGATGATGCTCTCCATGAAATTGAACAAAGAATAATCATGAGCGTAACGGTTGAATTCGTCGATAACATCGTCGGCGTTATAAACCAGACCGTCGGCAACCAGGCGGCGGTCAATCTTTGTCAACCGCTCGACATCGCGGCGGATGCGCTCGCGGATTGAGAGAATGAAAGATTCACGCACACTCTTCCGGTCAGCGGTCACCATGGAGCGAGAGTCGTCCCATTCTGACGGGAACACCTTGTAATCGGAAAGAAGTTGCCGCACTTTCCTTTCGTGGATAATCTGATAATAGATTGTTCCCTCGCGGTCGGCTACAGTCGAGGGACGGAACTTTACTTTTATCGAAGCCATTGGATTTTGAGTTTTGGTTGTCTATAAGATACATCAGGAAACACTCTCTGCGATATCATAATCGGATTTGGTTGTTTCTTACAACTGAAATATGCCCATACTGGCTCGCATTTTGTTAGTATTTGTTTGCATTTTTGAATTTGTTTTGGTATCTTTGCCAAAACTCAAAGATATGTTTCCTTATATTGTAGGGATAGTTAATGTCCTTCTTGCGATAGCATCGATACTCGTTCTGATCTATGGGTGTGTCGGTTTCACTCTGTACATCATAGGGAGTCTGTTCTTCAAAAAGCCAAAGAATACCTATGACCCGTTAAGCTCATCGCTGCTGACCTGCCTCCTCCTTGGGATGATGGCGTCATCTGACACAAAAACCGAAAAGAGCAAGAGCCTTACGGACAACAAGCAGGAGAAAGACACTCCATAATCCCACGGGCATTATGGCGCGTTCTGTCATTATGTAGCTATTGTTTCTTATCATTATCTAAAATTAAAAAGATATGTCATTAGTTGGTTTTTTTTATGTGGCCTCGCAAATAATCATGGGAATATGTGTCATTGTGGGATTTGTATTGGCCTTTCTTAATGTAGTACTGTATTTTATTCATCTTCTGTTCTACAGAAGGCCGAAGAATACGTATGACCCGTTAAGCTCATCGCTGCTGACATGCCTCCTTCTTGGGATGATGGCGTCATCTGATACAAAAACTGACAAGAGCAAGAGCCTTACGGACAACAAGCAGGATAACAAAACACCCGGCGACAAACCCGAGGCATAAAACGGCATTAAACGCCATTCATACCCGCCATACGCTCCGCGATTCTCCGGAAACGCTCGGGCGATGATTTCGGCGATCGGCATGGATTTATACCCCATCTCACAAAAAATGTGTTAATGCAGGGGGCGCGGATATCGGTCAGATCTGGCCTTGCAGGAGAAGGAGCATAGCGGGCTATGCGACTGAGCCGGCAAAGTCATAATAACGTATACGCCGGAAGTACTCCGACATGCGATGAACAAAATCCACTCATCAAAATCAATAAACTTTGATTATACCCATTCACCTATAGTATCACGGTGATTGCATACAATGTATCTTAAAGCGGTGGATAATCAACAGTTGCAAAATTCATTGCGTTTTCTGCATTATCCACATTTTGGATACAGACAATTATACTATTGATTTATTGCCAATTTATAACCAATCCCCCTGACATTCAGAAGTTCCAGCGAGGTTGACTTAGACAGGTATTTGCGGAGTTTATAGATGAATCCGTGGAGACGGTTGAGGTTGTTGTAATCATCATTCTGCCAGATGCGATACATGAGTGTTTTAGCCTCGACTACTTCATTTGGGTGGCGAAACATTTCATCAGCAATCACAGCCTCGGTGTGTGTCAATTCGATAGTTTCTTCCCCGATTACAAGGCGTTGTGACGCAAAGTCAAGTGAACAATCGGCGATGAAGAGGTTCGTGTCCTCGGTAATGCCCTGAGAATTACGCTTCAATAAAGCCTTGATTCTCACAACAAGTTCAAGTATCTGAAACGGTTTGCGGATATAGTCATTGGCACCAAGTTCAAAGCCTTTCACCACATCGTCGAGCGCAGTTCTGGCGGTCAAGAACAATACGGGCACCGCCGGAGCTGTAAGGCGTATAAGCCTTATCATCTCAAAACCGTCCATCTTAGGCATCATCACATCTGCAACGATAATGTCCGGTTCTGACTCCCAAATGAAGATTGGCAACATCACTGTATTTCCGATTCTGAATCTAAATCCTACATTACAGAAACAGTTTGGAAAGCACTGGTCTGTATCGGTCGGTGTTGAGAACATGTTGCAGCGGAAAAGTAAAATAAGAACTGAATCATCAGGGTACAACCGTTTTACATCAACGAGAACTTATATGACTGCAAAAATTGGAGTTACCTATAAATTCAACTCTGGGAAAGGATTCAGAGCCCTGAGAATTGAAAAGAATACAGACAATTCAAGATTCAGCACGGAATGAAACGGTTTTGTCGCCCAACGGATTGCGAATCTACGGGTACAAAGCTCCTAAATCGCCCCGTTACACCATCTATAACTCACTGATTCCAATCTTCTTAGGCCTGCGTTTTTTGTACCCGCAAAGTTAGTGAATTTCATGGAAATATCCTAATTGGATTTGGTTATCTCAGAGATTATTTATAACTTTGTCACCGTGGTAATAATTACTACGGTAATAAAATATGAAGTTCTATAATCGCACTAAGGAAATAGAGGAATTAAAGCGGATACAAGGGCGAGCCTTTGAATCCCGGTCGAGAATGACAGTAATAACCGGTCGGCGTCGCATCGGCAAAACTTCGCTTGCTCTGCGGGCCACGCAAGAGGAGTATCCTACAGTATACCTTTTTGTCAGTCGTAAAAATGAGGCTGCCTTGTGTGAAGAGTTTGCCGGGCTTATCTCAACGGCACTCAACTGCTATGTGCCATCGGAGATAAAAACTTTCAAGTCTCTGTTCCAGATGATGATGGAACTGGCGAAGACCCGCAAGATTAACCTGATCATTGATGAGTTCCAGGAGTTTCTAAATATCAATCCGTCTGTATTCAGCGATATGCAGAATATCTGGGATACGTACCGCAACGATACGCATGTAAATCTCCTTCTTATGGGTTCGGTATATTCAATGATGCACAAGATTTTTGAGAGTTACCACGAGCCATTGTTTGGTAGAGCTGATGCCACCATACGTCTGTCAGGTTTCGGAACAGAGACAATGAAGGAGATTATGCGAGATTTCCGTCCGGACTACACCAATGACGAACTGCTCGCGTTTTACTGCATTACGGGAGGAGTACCGAAATACATAGAATTGTTGTGCGAGGATACCGACTTGTCGATTGACGGTATTTTCAACTATGTTGTCAGGGAGAATTCTCCGTTTGCGGATGAAGGACGAAATCTGCTGATCGAGGAATTCGGCAAAGACTATGGGCTATATTTCTCAGTGCTCAGCTGCATAGCATCCGGAACAAACACACAGGGCGCGATTGAAAGCGCATTGGGAGGAGTGACGGTAGCCGGCCATCTGAAACGATTGATTGAGGATTACTCGCTTATCAAGCGAGTACGTCCGATTATGTCGAAGCCTCGCTCTCAGAATGTGCAATATGAGATAACCGACAATTTTCTGAAATTCTGGTTCAACTATTTCGACCGTAACCAGACATTGGTTGAAATGGGCAATTATAACCGCCTTCGTGAAATTGTGGTATCAGATTATCCGACATATTCCGGTCTTATACTTGAAAAATACTTCAGACTCAAAATGATGGAAAGTCAGGAGTATATGAATATCGGCTCATGGTGGGAGCGTAAAAAGGGAAAGGAGGCCAACGAAATAGATATAGTCGGTATCAAGACGGATGACAAGACTGCTGTGGTCGCCGAAGTTAAACGCCAGCGTCGAAATTACGACCACAAGTTATTCATGGAGAAAGTAGAGCGCATCAAGACGAGTCTCCTCATGAAATATGACATAGAGCCCCGACTGTTCACATTAGAGGATATGTAAAAATGAAGATTCAGTATTGCTCTGACCTGCACATGGAGTTTCATGAGAATAACCACAATGAATAGATAATGAATTGTGCATCTGATTTGGACTTCTTTCAACTCAAATCGGATGCCGTCTCAATCCGGATAAATGGCGGTTTTGACAACACCGTCCA
>CAMWRV010000049.1 GCA_947176745.1 uncultured Muribaculaceae bacterium | reverse complement strand
CAAATCCTGACAGGTCAATTATTTCAACGGCTCTGATAAATAACAGTAAAACCAGCCACAAAGTTACAATTTTTTTTTGATGTCAGACGCATCCGAGTCCCGATTAGGAAACTGATTTGCAAATTCTGCCGAAATCCGGACAGTTTCGGGAGGCTTAGACCCCATCCCACAAAAAATATTAATGCAGGGGTCTTTAACAAGAAAGTTCCCGGACGCCACTCGCTCCGGGAACTTTCAATTCATAAGCAGGATTCATGCACTGCTCAGAACGCACGCTTAAGCCACTTTTCTGATTTTTCATCTCCCACACGCACAACGTATATGCCGGAGAGGCCGGTTACTGACACTTCCCCTACACCTTCGCGCAACAAGACACCCGAAAGGCTGTATATACCGATCCGCATTCCGGAAGAGGCGGTCATCACATCACCTTCCAGTCTGAGAGCCGTCTCGACATCATCTTCAAGACCACGCACATCACCGCCCTGCTCATAATCCACGTGAACGTACGACAACACGCATTCATAACCATACCCCTCATAGAGATCGCTTTCGGTCAGCGGAGAATTTGTGCGGAAACCGAGACGCAGAATTCCCAAGTCATCAGAATCAACTGTAAAGACAGCTTCCGAAATTTTCAGGGTCTGCTCCAGTTCAGTCACTTTAGAAAACGCCTCGGGATGATTGCAAGAAGCCTTGTCGACTACGAGAGTCGTGAACGGATACGATGCGTCAAACCTGTAGCCTACCTTCACACTGACTGTTTTATTCGGTTCAACACGCAGGGCAGGCGTAACAAGACGACCTTCAGTATGCACTCCTCCCGCTATATCCGTATTCGGTTCACGGAACAGGCGCATGCCTTCATTTCCGGCCTCCCATTGAGCAAAGTTCTCAGACGGATTATAACGATACCATTCCCCCTGTCGGTTCACAAAATCTGATTCATAAGGCAACTCCAGACAATCATCAGAATCGAGAAGCTCTATGCGGTCGATCTGCATAAGACCGGCACCCGCAGCACTCGTATTGTGGAATCCGATATAATACAAGCCATCTTCAGGAATCTCCACCTTGGCAAGAGCTTTCTCCCATTCCACACCGGCCACAAGAAAACCGCAGAGATCGGAAACCTTGATTTCCATCGAATCCGCATCGGGAGCCGATCCGACATACACATGGAGATCCTGACGCCGGCTGTCGTCATTCCAACCTCTTTCGGTGCGATAGAACCACGACAAATCATAAGTTCCCGCCGAGAGTTCCAGACACTCCGAGAACGCCCAGTCATCAGATAGCTCCGAACTGCCGGCACGATGGTTGAGAGTCCGGGTGCGCACAGGACGATACTCGTCATCGTATCCTAAAATTCCTGAATAAGACTCGACAAGAGAGGCCATAGTCCATGCCGACTGGCCGGAGCCGCCGAGAGTCCACATATCCCACACGCGATCCTCATTGAAATCGTTGACATAGGGAACGGTCTTGTTTGCGAAATGAGAGATAACCTGCCCCTTGATACGATCGTTATATGAATCGTCTCCCACCGGAGTTGCGATCTCAGCATAAAGCTCATAGTCTTTTCCAGCCTCGGAGATGTCGAGCGGCAGTGGGAAAGTATGACTGACAGTCTCTCCCGAAGCTATAGAGGAGACCACATCCTCCACGTACTCTTCAAGGCCTCCCACGCCATATCTGACACGCACATCCTTCTGCTCAGTCATTCCATGATTTGCCAGAATGACCGTCACATTGGCGCTTCCGAGATTGAAGCCGTCGGAGACATCAGCCGTCACCCCCTTGATGCACAGATCCTCAAGGCGGTCGATCTTTATCTTGTCGACAAGCAACTGATCCTGGCCTCCTGTTATATGAAATGTAAGATACACCAGCTGCGGAGCGTCGAATTCGAGCGGAGAAAAGGCATTCTTCCATCCTTCTCCGGGAATATCCTCATCAAAGAGAACAACACCGTCAGGATCGACACCCGGCTTGCCGCTCATCGACACAGTCAGATGAGAACCGCCTCCAAGCCCCGCATAATAGAAAGAGAGCCGGCATTTTCCTTCGGGAACAGAGATTGCCGGAGAAATGGCATAGTCATCATATTTTCCATAGCTTGCCGCAAAACCGAGAAAACTGTTATTCTGACCGTTCTCCTCCATCGAACCGAACTCCCAGCAATAACCGTTGCCATTATTGTCGACAAACTGCCAGTGACCATATTCGCCGAAATCGTCGAACTCAGTGGAATACGGGAATTCGTAAGGACTATAGAGCACGATTCCTTCCTTGAGAACCGAGTCGTTTGATGAATCTGTGTCACCTTCGACCGTCACACCGGCCAGAATATCAACCACCCCGTCTCCCTCGGGCAGATATGACTCTGAGAATGTGTAATCAAGAGCCGCATACGGTTCGACAGTTCCGTCATAAGTCTCGGCCACACGTCTGCCTGCGATCTCATAATAAAACTCCGGAGAATCGACAGGGACAGACGAAAGATTCTCATATGACACCGTCACCTCTACAGGATTGCCGGCGGCAAGCGACGCAGACGAGGGACTGACTACAGACACCGCGGCCATATCCGCACCACCATAGCCGATGCAGATCTCCTTGACCGTCACCGAACCGTAACAGTTACCCTGACCTCCTGTCAAAGTGGCCTCGAGACCGAGCGTCATGGGGCCGTCGGCATCGAACTCCATCTTAAGATACACATAGTTCCTGCCAGTACCCTCCACATCAGCGACAGCGAGGTCTACAGTCTCATCGCCCCTGTATCCTCTGAGAGTGAAAGTCGAAGAGTCCGACACATTATACCAGAAAGAATATGAGGCACGCCCGCTACCAGGAAGAGTGACCTGAGCGCGGGTGCCGAGCACCTTGCCGACCCATTTGGATTTTGAAGCCATGAGCCAATAGCCGTTATAGGCGGCCATCCAGCCCCAGTTGTCGGAATCATCCGTCATGGCACGGAAATCGGTTTTTGACGTCTCGTCGTTCCATTCATAAGGAAACGCGAGCATGCCGCCATCGTCAGCCCGGGTCACAAATCCGCCCCAGACCACAGACAGCACAAGAAAAATAAGAAATCGTTTTCTCATAATTACATAAATTTTAATGATCCGCCACAAAATTAAATGACGCCATGAATCGCGCCAAATTTCGGGAGCTCAGATATTTTCAGTTTCTCGAAATCATAGAAATTTATCGGCAAGAGTTTGCATATATACCTAACAATCATTATCTTCGCATATCAATTCACAACCTGAAGAAATTTAGCCTCACCATGCTTTCAAAACGACTGACGACCATCTTGCTGACCGCCCTGCTGGCTCTCACGGCCATCATCACCCGCGTCATGGCAGACACAGGTTCAGATGCAACAGACCTCAGAAACAGGGGGACTGCCTTTCTGCAGGCCGGAAGATATATCGACGCGCTCGACTGCTACATGGAGGGAATGCGCATTGCGTCAGACAACGGGGAAACCGACATCTATTGCTCGTGCCTCGGCAACATAGCGACCGTCTACGGCATAATTGGCAACCACGACCGCAGTCTTGAATGCCAGCTTGAAGTCTACAGAATCGCATCTGAGACGAAAGACACATTATTGACCTCACAGATCCTTGTGAACCTGTTCGGCACATATATACAGAAAGGGGAAACCGACAACGCCCGCAGGATATTCGACCTGCAGACAAAACATCCTTCTCCCGACATATCGCTTACCCGACATTATTTTCTCTACAATCAGGCACTACTTGCCAAAGCAAACGGCGACAAAGAGATGGCCGCATTCTACTTCAGCAAGACCGCCGACCATGCCAAAGCACACAATGACACAGTCAGGCTGATATCTCAGCTGATCGAACTCGGCAATCTTTTTACCGACAGCAATGATCTTGACAAAGCCGGGGAATATGCGGACTCTGCACTTTGCCTCTCCGCACTGTCACGACTCAGAATAAAACGCATCGACGCGCTCGGGCTGAAGGAGAGGGTGCTCCGGGCAGCAGGCGATTCTTCAGAAGCCGAAAGATACCACTTGCTGCGTGTCAGACAGGAAGACTCCATATTCGGGCAACAGCAGATAAACATGATCAACAACAGACTGTTCGAATATGAAAAGCAGACATCGGGCAGGAAGATAGACGGTCTTGAAAGAAAGGTCAGGGTGCAATGGCAGACAATCGCATTCGGCACGCTGATACTCATTATCCTGCTGGCAGCATGCATTCTTGTCATAATAAACTACCGACGCACAAAAGCGGCACAGAAACTTCTGATAGCCCGCAACGCCGAACTCGAGCAGGCCGATCAGCAGAACCAGCTGCTTCTCGCATCTATATTCGACGCCAAAGAGACAGAGCGCGACGATTCGACCGAAGACAGCCGCCACTCGGATGAGAGCAAAACCGACAGCATACTCTCCGATGAACAAGCCAACCGGATTCTCAACGACGTGCTTAAGATCATGGAAGACATAGCGGCGATCAGCAACCCAGAATTCGGTCTTTCTTCGCTCGCCAGATCGGTCGGATCAAACACGAAATACGTTGCACTCGCCATAAAACAGAAACGTGGCAAGACATTCAAGGAATTTCTCAACGAATACAGGATCCGAGAGGCCTGCCGGCGACTTTCAGACCAGGGGGGATACGGCCACGTTACCATCGAGACCATATATAAAGATCTAGGCTACGGCTCGGCGTCAGGCTTCATAGATGCTTTCAAAAAAATAAACGGCATGACCCCGTCACGCTATCAGAAGCTGTCGCGTGAAACACATAAAAACCTCGATGGCGAAAACTGACAACAGTTCGTCATCGGGCACATAGACCTCACTGTCAGGCAGTGCCGCAGCTACTCGAACAGCGAGCGGAACATGTCGGTGACTTTGCCGACCTCGACGATGCGGATCGGAAAGCGGTCTTTGACCCCCTTGAGGTTGCCTGTGGGTATGTATATTGTTTCGAAACCGAGCTTGGCTGCCTCGGCCACTCGCTGCTCCATGCGCGTGACGGTGCGGATCTCGCCCGAAAGTCCGACCTCGCCGACAAATGCGGTGTGGCGCGGTATGGTGAGGTCGAAGTTCGACGACATTACCGCCGCCACGACAGCCAGGTCAATGGCCGGATCGACGATCTTCAGTCCGCCGGCCATGTTGAGAAACACGTCTTTCTGCCCGAGTTTGAAGCGTGCCCGCTTCTCAAGCACGGCCAGAAGCATGTTGAGACGCCGCTGGTCGAAACCGGTCACCGCACGCTGCGGCGTGCCATAGGCCGCCGACGAAACAAGAGCCTGGACCTCGACCAGAAATGGCCTTGCGCCTTCAATGGTGACACCGATCGCTATTCCGCTCATCTCCTCGTCGCGGTTGTCCGACAGCAGCATCTCCGACGGATTGCGCACCTCGCGGAGTCCGCGGGCCACCATCTCGTATATACCGATCTCCGAGGTGGATCCGAAACGGTTCTTGATCGTGCGCAGAATACGGTAAAGATACTGCCGGTCGCCCTCGAACTGGAGCACGGTGTCGACAATGTGCTCAAGCACCTTGGGCCCGGCTATTGCGCCGTCCTTGTTGATATGTCCGACAAGAATGACAGGCACGCCCGACTCCTTGGCATAGCGGAGAAGCGACGCGGCGCACTCGCGGACCTGCGACACACTCCCCGCCGCCGACTCGATATCGGCCGAACAGATGGTCTGTATCGAATCGACCACAAGAAGTTCCGGTTTCACATTCTCGATATGGGTGAAGATCGCGTCGAGAGCCGTCTCGCAGAGAATGAAAGTATTGTCCGACACCTTGCCGAGGCGGTCTGCGCGAAGGCGCAGCTGCGAGGCCGACTCCTCGCCCGACACATAGAGTATGCGGCGGTTGCGGATAGAAAGGATGTTCTGAAGCAGCAGAGTCGACTTGCCGATGCCCGGCTCGCCGCCTATCAGTGTGAGACTTCCGGCCACAAGGCCGCCGCCGAGCACGCGGTTGAGTTCTTCCGACGGCATGTGCATGCGCTGCTCTGAGGTGACCTCGATCTCCGAGAGGCGAACAGGCGCGGTGCTTTTCACAAGCCGCCCCCGGGCACCCTTGGTCTGACGTGCGGGCACACGCTCCTCGACAAAAGTGTTCCACTCCCCGCACGACGGGCACTTACCCAGCCATTTCGGCGAGTCATAGCCGCAGCTGGAGCACATATAGGCGGTCTTGGTCTTCGGTGTAGCCATACTGAGAGAACAATCGGTTTGAAAAAATTTTTAAATATCGTCCACAAATTTACAAATTATTCTTGATTTTTCCTTATATTTGCAAGCGGAAAGAACCAAACGCCCCTGACCGCATTTATAACTTCGGAAAGCGGGATGAATCTTCTTTCCGACCTGACGATTATCAAGAAAAAACATAACCCAATTTATCAAGAACAACTATGAATTTCTTAACAGACGAGAAGCTGCTCATCGTCGGAGCAGCAGGAATGATCGGCTCCAACATGGCTCAGACTGCCATCATGATGGGTCTTACTCCCAACATCTGCCTTTACGACCCCTATGCAAAAGGTCTCGAAGGTGTAGCCGAGGAACTTCTCCAGTGCGGTTTTGACGGTCTGAACCTGACCTTCACCGACGACATCGAGAAAGCATTCACCGACGCAAAATATATCGTATCTTCAGGCGGCGCTCCCCGCAAGGCAGGCATGACCCGCGAGGATCTTCTCGCCGGCAACTGCAAGATCGCCGAAGACTTCGGCAAGAACGTCCGCAAATACTGCCCCGACGTAAAGCAGATCGTGGTTATCTTCAACCCCGCCGACATCACCGGTCTCGTGACACTTCTCTACTCTGGCGTTAAACCGGGCCGCGTGACCACTCTCGCCGCTCTCGACAGCACACGTCTGCGCAACGAGCTCGCCAAATACTTCAAGATCTCTCCCGACAAGGTGGTCAACGCCCGCACATATGGCGGCCACGGCGAGCAGATGGCAGTGTTCGCTTCGACCGTGACAGTTGACGGCAAGCCCCTCACCGAGCTTATCGCATCGGGCGCGATACCCGAGAAAGACTGGGAGGAACTGAAAGTTCGCGTCATCCAGGGCGGCAAGAACATCATCGAGCTCCGCGGCCGCAGCTCATTCCAGAGCCCCGCATACCTTTCGATCGAGATGATCGCTGCAGCGATGGGCGGTCCGGCGTTCAAATGGCCTGCAGGCGTATACGTGAACGACGAGAAATTCCACAACATCATGATGGCCATGGAGACCACAATCACAGCCGACGGCGCAACATTCCGTCCTGTTGAGGGCACTCCCGAAGAGCAGGCAGAGCTTGAGCAGAGCTACAAGCACCTCTGCACACTCCGCGACGAGGTGATCTCTCTCGGCATCATGCCTCCGATCGAGAAATGGGGCGAACTCAACCCCTACATGGTTGAGAAGACTGTCTGATCGACAGATCCCCGATATCATCAGAGGTGTCGCTCCTAAGGGCGGCACCTCTTGTTTTTTTGCAATCTGTGCCCAGTCAGAACCTTTTTCTACTTCCAGTGTTGGAATATTGTAAACCGGAGTGTCGGTTATCAACACGATCTCCCAGTCACAGAATCCAGTAAATATTGAAATATGAAAAAACTTCTTTACCTTATGCTGCTGCTGCCTCTGGGTCTGCTCGGCGGATGCAGCGATGACGACGATCTTCCGAATGTAAACCTGTCGATCACATTCAATAATGCGGTGGTCGATGGATCCGTAATCTATGTGGTCAACGGCACGCCCCTTGAAATCACTTCAATATCGGCGACCGGCAACGGTTCGAAGGCCCTTGTGACATCGGCCACCTACTATTGGGACAATCTCAGGGTAGGCTGGAGTCCGCTTGCACCTTTCAGCGCCACTTTCGGCCCCTCCTTCACAACCGAAGGCAACCACCTACTCGGCATTTCAATGGAGATAGCGCAGGAGGGTAAATCTCTCGGTTTCACCGCAGTGACATATAATGTCAAAGCTGTCGGCAGTGAAGCGGATCTGCCCGATGGCACAGAACCCGGCACCGTGACAGTAAACTACACAGGCACCGCCGACTGAATGCCGCCGAACTTTCCATAGGCAACTTACAATCCCGTTTCAGAACAAATGAAACGGGATTTTCTTTGTCATAACAGAGGATATTTGTAAATTTGCAGTCCGAATAACATCAGAAACACATCAATATAAACCGAACTATCGGCAATACAACTATAAACAATACTATATTACCAACTATGAAGAAAACAGCAATCAGACTTTTATCTCTTGTCTGCCTTCTGCTGGCCGCATCACCGGCATCGGCACAGTTCAATCTGAAGAAAGCCGCGAGCGCGGTCTCGAAAGGCGTGCAGGCGGCAACTCTGACAGACGCCCAGATGGCGGCCTATGTAAAGGAATCGGTAGACTGGATGGACAAGAACAATCCTGTCCTCCCCGAAGACAATCCTTACACCATTCGTCTTCGCAAGCTCACCGACGGCCTCAAGGAAGCCGACGGCATACCCTTGAACTTCAAGGTCTATCACGTGATCGACGTGAACGCGTTCGCATGCCCCGACGGCAGTGTCCGCGTCTTCTCCTCTCTGATGGACATCATGGACGACAATGAGCTGATGGGCGTGATCGGCCACGAGATCGGCCATGTGCTGAAACACCACAGCAAAAAGGCATTCCGCACCGAACTTCTCACCGGCGCGCTCAAAGACGCCGTATCGTCGACCGGCGGCGTGGCCGCGGCACTGACCGACTCGCAGCTCGGCGCGCTCGGCGAATGCCTCATCAACGCCAAGTATTCGCAGAAGCAGGAGAAGGAGGCCGACGACTGCGGCTACGACTTCCTCAAGTCGAACGGCCGTAACCCGTGGGGAATCGCCATGTCGTTCGAAAAACTCATGAGCCTTGAGGAGCAGACCGGCGGCGCTAAGGCAAGCGCCATCGACAAGATGTTCTCATCGCATCCGGAGACAAAAGAGCGTATCAAACGCATGTCGGAGCGCGCCACAAAAGATGGTTTCGCCCGCCCCGAGAGCACTGCAACCGAAAACAATTGATCTGACGGCATTGGCCGGAAGACAATCCACAACGCAAGAGACCGATGATCAGGTGATCATCGGTCTCTTGCGTTGTGTCGATATGATTTCAGCGGCTGCCCTCACGGTCGCCGCCCGACGCCGGCTTACGGCCGGTGCGTTTCGGGTTTGCCGGAAACCAGCCTTTGCGCACCCGCTCCACCTGCTCGTTGACCTCATGAATGCTCCAGAAGCAACTGAACGCCGTCACGCCGAGAAGAGCGGATCCCATGGTAGACTCCACGGCAAGCGTCATGGCAAGAAAGATAATGCCGGCCACAAGAAAGGCCCATTTGACGCGTGCGCCGAAGTAGTACTCCCCTTTTATGACAAAGGGGTGAAAGATTCCGATTATAAGAAATGTGCAGAGACCGATCACAAGTCCCTCGAGATTGTATTGCGAAAGAAACTCCATCATAGCAGTCTTGATAAGTAATAATATAAAACAGACCGCTAAGTTAGCAATTATTTTTCAGAGTATCCTGATTCGCACTGTTAAAATGAGCCATCCGGTGCATTATGCCACTAAAAAAAGTGTTTTCACCTAAATAACCGCGTAATATTTGTGACCGCACGCATTCTTGTCTATCTTTGCATCAGACCACGTCTCACAAGAAAAATCATCAATATCAAGCAAAGGATTACCCGAGATCCATCATGTACAAAGGGACATCAATTTTACTTCTATGCATGTCAGCCGGAAGCATGCTTTATGGTCAGGAGACAGACACGATACATACACAGATACCGGCACACATATCGGAGTCCGAGCTGTCAGACAGCACCGCATTCGGTCTTGACGAGATCATAGTCACCGGTCTGAACGGCCAGAGGCGCGTCAGCAAGGTTCCTCTCGCCATAAGTTCGGTCGACAGGGAATATCTAAACAGCAGCCAGCACTCCAATATAATAGACGCACTCGACCGTCTTCCCGGCGTGTCGCAGATCACGACCGGCGCCGGCATATCAAAACCGGTGATCAGGGGCCTGGGCTACAACCGTGTGCTTGTGGTCAGCGACGGCGTGCGCCAGGAGGGTCAGCAATGGGGCGACGAGCATGGAGTGGAGATCGACGGCAACTCTGTGGGCAAGGCTGAAATCATAAAGGGGCCGGCATCGCTCGTATATGGATCAGACGCCATGGCGGGAGTGGTGCGTCTTGACGACGACCCCCCTGCCCGTGAGGGGGAGATAAAGGGAAACCTCAACATGCAGTACCAGTCGAACAACGGTCTTTTCAACTATTCGGCCGACTGCGCCGGAAACCTGCGCGGATTCTTCTGGGACGCCCGCTACTCCGACAACCTCGCCCACGACTACCGCAACCGCATAAACGGCTACGTGCCTAACTCCCGGTTCCGGCAGAACGCAGTCACGGCCATGGCCGGAGTCATGGGCAACTGGGGGCGGACTCTGCTCAGATTCAACTATTATCATCTGGAGCCCGGCATAATCGACGCTCATGCAGATGTGGAGGGAGACCATCACCACCATCATCCAGGCCCGACGCTTGAAGGAGGCCGCGACTACAAGGCCGAGGTGCCGATGCAGAAAGTCGACCACTACAAGCTTGTGTCATCGACCAATGCCTCCGTAGGAAGAGGCACGCTGACCGCCAATATCGGATTCCAGCAGAACAGGCGGCGCGAATTCGAGCACTCGGCCTATGAGAGCAGCCTCGATTTTCTTCTGAGGTCATACACGGCGGATCTCAGATACAGCATACGTCCAGCCGGGATGTTCTCTCTCGACTGCGGAGCGTCGGGAATGATACAGTCGTCAGACAATCTCGGAGAGGAATTTCTCATACCGGCCTACCGGTCGTACGACATCGGAGTCTTCGCCACCGCCGACAAGGATCTCGGCGAAAGTGTGACTCTTGCAGGCGGAGTGCGGTTTGACACAAGGAGTCTTCACGGACTGCCCCTTGAAGAAGATGGAGTGGCACGCTTCGAAGAGATCAGACGAACATTCACCGGCATAAGCGCGAGTCTGGGTGCGACGTGGCACTGTCTCAGCGGACTCGACCTTAAATTCAATCTCTCGCGAGGCTACCGGACCCCCAACATGAGTGAACTCGGCAGCAACGGCTGCCACGAAGGCACATACCGCTACGAGACAGGAGATGCCTCACTCGACGCCGAGCAGAGCATCCAGGCCGATCTGGGAGCCGGATTCAGGTCAAGATTCGTTGACGCCGAGGCCGCCCTCTTCATCAACCGCGTAGACGGCTACATATATCTGCGCCGGGAAGGCTCGGAGGTAATCGACGGCATTCCCGTATACAGATACCACTCCACCGACGCTCTCCTCGCCGGCGGGGAGGCATCGGTGACAGTCAGGCCCCACGATCTTGTCTCACTGGAGAACACCTTCTCGTATGTCAACAGCCGGCGTCTGCATTCACATGGCGAGAACCAATGGCTCCCCATGACTCCCGCTCCGGAACTTAACACGACTCTGAGAGTCGGACTTTGCAGAGAGAGCCGGATTTTCGAGTCGCCCTATGTATCGGTCGGAATGAATCTTGCGTTCAGACAGAACCATGTATGCACCATCGACGACACAGAGACTCCCACCCCCTCCTACACCCTGTTCAGCCTGTCGGCGGGAACCGGAGTCAGGATTCACGGCAAGCAGCGGTTTGCGGTCTACCTCAACATCAGCAACATCTTCGACCGCGCGTATGTCAGCCACCTGAGCCGACTCAAATATGTGACTCTTGAAAGCCCCGCCGGGCATACCCCCGTCTACAATATGGGCCGCAACATCGGAGTCAGGATCGTGGTTCCGTTCTCCAACATGTAGCAGGCTTCAGACCTGAATCCGGGCCGATTGCATCCGTGCTTCCGCATGACTTGCGGAAACGCGGATTTTTTTGTAAATTTGAACGCATTAAGACCCCATCCCGCAAAAGGTCTAAGACCCCATCCAAAATAATCAGATCATGGACACTAACGACAGAATTTCGGAAAAAGAACATGGCCGCGCCGACGGCCACGAGTATGAATACAAAGGAGCCTGCATCAACGGCTTCCTGATGATATTCTTCACCTTCATCCTGCTTCCGGTGCTTATGTGCCTCGCCATAATATATGGCGGAGAGGATAACCCCGGAGTATCGGTGGGCGTGACGATGCCCCTGTTCATTCTTTTTGTACTCGGATGTGTAGGATATTTCACCCAGGAACCGAACGTGGCGCGGGTGATGATCTTTTTCGGCAAGTACAAGGGCACATGCCGCAAGGTGGGTTACTATTGGGTCAATCCGTTCATGAGCCGCAAGAAACTCTCTATGCGCATACGCAACATGGACATCGAGCCGATCAAGGTCAACGACAAGATCGGCAATCCCGTGCTGATCGGCATGGTTCTGGTGTGGAAGATCAGAGACACCTATAAGGTAGTGTTTGATCTCGACTCGCAGAGCCTCGGCGCGCAGGGAGGCATCAACAACGCCGCTCTCTCCAACTTCGTGCGCATACAGAGCGACGCCGCGCTGCGCGAGGTGACCGGCCACTATGCCTACGACAACACCGACGCCGACAACGCCGACGAGCTGACACTGCGCGACTCAGGCAGCCAGATCAGCGAGATGCTTGAAAGGAAGATCAACGAACGCCTTGCCATGGCCGGCATCGAGGTGGTCGAGGCGCGGATAAACTATCTTGCCTACGCACCCGAGATCGCGGCGGTGATGCTCCGCCGCCAGCAGGCTTCGGCCATAATAACTGCCCGCGAGAAGATCGTGGAAGGCGCGGTGTCGATGGTAGACATGGCTCTTCGCACTCTCGACGAGAAGCAGGTGGTGACTCTGAGCAACGAGCAGAAGGCCGCGATGGTCGGCAACCTGCTCGCCGTGCTCTGCGCCGACGAGCCGCTCACCCCCACCCTCAACGCTACGGTCTAATCAGCGCCGGCGGAAGCCGCGCCACCAGCCGCACCATCATTATCTTGTGAAGAAGCAGCCTCCGGGTGCTTCTTCACATATCTTTTATAGGCTGCCACGATCGAGGCGTCGTTCTTCGGATTCTCGTTGCGTTTTGTCAGAAGGTTGGTCACATAAACCGTAAAGATCGGGAACATCATCATGCCCAGAGCGGCGAGAAGCACCGAGAGAACACGGCCCACACCGGTTACCGCCACGATGTTCGACCCGACGGTGGTCACGTCCATGGCGGCCCACCACAGCGCGTCCTTGTACAGGCGCACCTGCGGATTGACACCGTGCTCGAACAGATAGAAAGTCAGACTTGCGAAATAAACAGTCGAGAACAGAGTGATTATATAGGAGAAGAAGAGGCCTGTGGCCTTGTTGGACGTAAACCACCCCACCACTATTGCCATGGCATATCCGCCTCGGATCAGCGGCATGTAGCGTATCAGGTAGTCAAGTTCCCTTGAGACATGCCAGCCGTAATGAAATATTATGGCCTGATAGGGCACGGCCACTATCAGGAAGATTATATGGGTGACAAGATAGTGCCGCCTGTTGTCAGACAGGATAAGTTCGATGAAGAAGTCAGCCATGAAGACAACGCATATCCAGAACTGCCACTTCTGAAAACGCGGCTGCACGTAGAACTCGACTCCATTGAACGTGTCGATCGAGATCATGACAATCAGCAGAACCGACAGCAGGAGTATGATGATGTGAAGGATGATGAAGATTCCCTTTTTACGGAAAAATTCATTAAGTTGTCTTGCATTCGCCATGTGACAGATGTATTTGACGGCGGTATCCGGGCGTTTTCCCGCACGGCCTGATCCGCCTCTAAACCACTTTTAAGATAGAACGTTTATAGGATATAAGAGTTCAGACACCGGCCCGACGATTACCGACAAGCAACCGGGGAGCAGGTATCAGACCTGATGATTTCCACAAAAGCGTAAGAAAAACACACTAAAAACATATAAAATGGCTCAACTGTACACGCTGCGTCAGGCAGCAAAAGATTTTCCCCGCACATGCCTCAGAGGCATCGGGCAGGTTATGTTTCAGGACAGTATGTGGACCGGACTTCTCTTCCTCGCCGGCATCATATGGGGCGCCTATGAGGAAGGATTCGGGGTCGTGGCCTGGGGAGTCGTGGTCGGAACGGTCGTTTCGACACTGACCGGCTACATACTCCAGCTTCCGGATCAGAACGGCGCCAACGGACTCTGGGGATTCAACGGCTGCCTGGTCGGCGCCGCATTCCCGACATTCATGGGCGACACGGTGTGGATGTGGATCGCCCTCATACTGTGCTCGGCGTTCTCGACATGGGTGCGTACGGGCATGGACAACGTGCTCGGCCGATGGAAGATGAGTTCCTTCACCTTCCCGTTCGTACTCTCCACCTACTTCTTCCTGCTGGCGTCGCGGCTTTTCGCCAACATGCCTCCCGAATTCATGGGTTCACCCGAGCTTCCTGTCGGTGACGGCGGCACACTGGCCGCGGGATTCGGCGACCTCGTGGTCTACTGGCTCAAGGGCATATCGCAGGTCTTCCTCATCAACTCATGGGTGACAGGTCTCTTCTTCCTCGCCGGCCTGGCGGTGAGCAGCATCCGCGCCGCCGCGTGGGCTGCCATATCCTCGGCAGTCGCACTGCTTGTGGTGATTGTCTGGAAAGGCCCTGCCCACGACATAGCCGACGGACTTTACGGTTTCAGCGCAGTGCTGACCGGAATAGCGCTCGGCGCCACCTACTGCAACAATTCATGGAAGACATGGATCTGGACACTACTCGGAGTCGTAATGACAGTATTCATACAGGCGGCCATGAACGCCTTCTTCTCGCCAATGGGACTTCCGACACTGACCGGTCCTTTCTGCGTGGCGACGTGGATGTTCCTCTTCCCCGATTTCAGTTTCTTCGCCCCGAAGGCCGTGGCGCCCAAGCCGGCAGCGGCCAAACCTGATCCGCAACCGCAAAAATAACTGCAATGCCGACACTGACGAGCCATAACGCAACCGTCCGGGGCATTCCGGTGAATATGGCCACCATGCGGCTGACACCCCGGCACTACTGGATTGTCGGGGTGTCGTCGCTCGGTCAGTTCATAGGAACGGCCGTGGCTACGATCGCCGGGATCATAATACCGATGCTCAACATCGTGCTCCATCCCGGACTGTCGAGTCTGATGCAGGGAGTGATCGGATCGATCGATCTTGCCGGAATATGCGTCGGTTCTATAGTATTCGGCAAACTGAGCGACCGCTACGGCTACCTGCCGTTTTTCCGGCTGTGTCCGGCGCTGATAGCCGTGTCGGCGGCCGGCGCCGCGCTGCTGCCCTGCACGGCGTCGCTCACCGTCGCGCTCTTCCTTGTCGGTGTCGGGATCGGCGGAGAATACAGTCTCGACTCCGATTATGTGACAGATCTGATGCCCGACCGCTACAAGTCGCTTATGGTCGGCGTGACAAAGACGGCAAGTGCGGCGGGGAGCATCGTGGCGGCTGCCATAGGCTTCTGGATGCTGATTTCATGGAAAGACGCCTCGATGTGGCCCCGGCTCATGTGGGTCATAAGCATCACGGGCGCCGTGATGCTGCTGCTGCGGATCAGGTTCTACGAAAGCCCGGGGTGGCTGCTGTCGAAAGGGCGAAAGGCGGAAGCCGAGGAAGCGGTCAGAAAGTTTCTTGGGAATGACGTGTATATCGACACTTCGGAGACGGCGGCATCAGAACCGGGGGCGACCGGTGCAGCGGCATCGAAATCCGGGGATACCTCGGCAAACCGGAGCGGACTCTTCAGGTTTATCGTCAGCGACTGGAAGAAGGTAGTGCTGAGCGGCATACCCTGGGCCTGCGAGGGACTGGGCGTCTACGGCATAGGCGTGTTCCTGCCGATTCTCGTCATGGCGCTCGGGCTTGAACCCGTGGTAGCCGACGAGGCGCCGGTTCTTCATGTGGCGGACTCGGTGGAGGTGACACTCTACATCAGCTGCATAATGCTGCCCGGCTTCATAGCCGGACTGATACTGATCAACAAGGGGCGTCGTCTGACCGCGATACAGACATGGGGATTCCTGCTTTGCGCCGTCTCGCTGGCGATACTTATGCCGGCCTACCATGCGCATTGGAACAAATGGATCGCTATCGGCGCGTTCATGATGTTCGAGTTCTTTCTCAACATGGGGCCACACCTTATCACCTACGTGCTTCCCCCCAAGATATATGCTGTGGCCGAGCGCGGACAGGGAGTCGGCATAGCCGCCGCTACCGGCAAGATCGGGGCTGTGGCGGGAGTCTTTCTGATTCCGGTCCTGCTTCAGGCCGGGGGCGCGATGCTTGTTCTCGGGGTCTGCACCGGCGTGATGGCTGTCGGGGCGGCAGTCACGTTCCTGTTCCGCGACTCGGCTGCCAGCCGGATATGATCGACTGAAAGCAGTGAGTATGGAAGCTGTGGGTATGGAAGCTGTGGGTATGGGAATTTGACCTATACGCCTAAAATATGTGGTGGCGAGTGAACCGGATGCAAGTCCGGAGTGTTGATATGTCGTTAACCGACACATCGGACATAAACTGACATGGACTCAATCATCACAAACAGCAACACGCTTTCAAGCCGGATGCGATCCGGCTGCAGATACACATTTAACGAACTGCTCAAGATCTGCGGCTTTACCGACACGCAGCTATGCTTCGCGATCCTCCGCCTTCTGAAAGATGGCAAAATCGACCAATACCGCGACGGTCGCGTCGTGTACGAGCTCACAGGCGCCTGACCAAACTGCGACCGTCTGACAATACAGGATTGACTAATTTGAGACTGGACATCGGGAGGGAAACCCGGTGTCTTTTTTTTTGCGATGTTTATTAAACGGTTAATACCACAGAAGGGGTGCCTTACCTATGTGTTTATAAGCATATTTCATTGTAATATCGGAATTAATCACTAAATTTGCATGTATCTTGATGTGAATATCCGTTCGCTGCCAAATGAAATAGACTACCTGTAAACCTTCAACAACTCGCAAAACAATGAATAAATTCAATGAAGCCACACGTGTACAGATGCCCGCAATGATTCACTTGATGCGATTGGGATATTCGTACTTCGGAAAAATATCAGAAGAAGATGCAGGAACTGTTTATGATCCTTCAGCCAACATTCTGACAGATGTCTTTACATCACAATTTGCAAAGCTGAATCCCGACTCTGCCGGGCATGCCAAACAGATTTTACAGGACATTCGCAATGAACTAAAAAATGATGACCTCGGTTTCGCATTCTATCAAAGATTAAAGACTATATCACCTGTTAAAATTATAGATTACGATAACCCGTCAAATAATCTGTTCCATTTCACTGCTGAATTTACCTATAAGAATGGTCAGGACGAATTCCGCCCCGACATTACACTGTTTGTAAATGGTCTTCCATTAGTCTTCATCGAGGTGAAGAAGCCTAATAACAGCGGTGGAATGGTTGCGGAAAGCAGACGCATGAATCTTCAGCGGTTTCCTAACAAACGCTTCCGCTCATTTATCAATATTACCCAATTGATGATTTTCTCCAACAACATGGAATATGACGCAATGGGTGGTATCGTACCATTGCAGGGTGCGTTCTATTGCACAGCAGCGCGTGAGTCTGCCCCGTTTAACTGTTTTAGAGAAGAGAATCGTTCCAATGCCGATGTTGCGCCATATAATCGGAATTATCCATATAAACTGATAGATAAAAAGGTAGAGAAAAAGATTCTAAAGGATTTCAACTGTCAGGTAATCCATACAACCCCTGAGTATAAGACAAATCTCGACACGAACACACCGACCAACCGAATCCTTACCTCAATGTGTTCTCCGGAGCGTCTGCTATTTATTCTTCGGTATGGCATTGCTTATGTTAAATCAGAACGAGAGGTTGACGGCAAGATTGAGATAACAGACCAGAAGCACATTATGCGTTATCAACAGATGTTTGCTTCGATGGCTATCTGCGAGCATCTCGACAAGGGGGCTAAAGCCGGTGTAGTATGGCATACACAGGGCAGCGGAAAGACAGCACTGTCTTATCATCTCGCATACATACTCAATGATTATTTTGCCCGACAGGATAAAGTCGCCAAGTTATATTTTATAGTTGACCGTCTTGATCTTCTCGAACAGGCCACACAAGAGTTTGAAGCCCGTGGACTTGTCGTGACTACAGCCAATTCCCGCAAGGAATTGATGGAACAGTTCCGCAATAATCAGTCCCAGCAGGGAGCCTCCGGCAAGCAAGAGATAACTGTTGTCAACATACAGCGTTTCGCCGAGGACAAGGAAAAGGTTAAATTGCCGGACTACGCCACAAATCTTCAACGC
>CAMWRV010000048.1 GCA_947176745.1 uncultured Muribaculaceae bacterium | reverse complement strand
ATCTGCTCCAAAATATTAATAAATCTTACCATTAAAATTAGTTTAAACAACTTCTTAGGGTAAATCCGCGTCTCACGCACGGATAAAAAAAAGATTTGCAAGACGATTAAACTGGAGTTGTAAATTGTTATCTACATAAAGGTGTAAGTAACAATTCCACCGCACTACCGAAAATCTTTAATACGTTTGCCGCCATACCCGACATAATGCTTGATAACGCACTCTTATGTTCGACGGCATACAAAATTAATTATTTTTAACCGACAATGGATAATCAATTACCCCAAAACATCACAATTGCGCCAATTTAACCAATAAAATAATATGAAATTTAAAAAAATTGTAATCGTAGCGGCAATTTTGACCATTTTTGGTCTGAATAACGCCAAAGCGCAGAGTCTGGGCGACATTCTCGGCGGCGGACTCGGCAGCACCATCGGCAATATCATCGAGGGAGTGTTTTCAAGCTCCAACATCACAGTGGCCGACATGGAGGGAGAATGGACATCGACAGGTCCGGCGGTATGCTTCCAGGGTGAAAGTTTTCTTCAGAAAGCGGGCGGCGTGGCCGCAGCCGCGGCTGTCGAGACGAAGCTCCAGCCCTATTACGAGCAGTACGGACTCAACAACGCCCAGCTGACAGTCAATGCAGACGGCACATTCACCCTGACCTGCAAGACAGTGAAACTCAGCGGTAACATCACACAGAAACAGGGCGCGGAGCCGGGCGTATTCGAATTCAACTTCACGGTGCTCGGCATGAAACTTGCCTCTGTCACCACATACGTTGAGAAGACATCGCGCACGATGGATGTGATGTTTGACGCCACGAAGTTCAAGAACCTCCTCACGTCGCTCGCCCAGTTCACCGGCATCAAAGTGGTGCAGGCCCTCAGCAGCATCCTGGAGTCGTACGACGGCATGTGCGTCGGCTTCCATTTCTCAGGCGGCAAGACAAGCACCACCGAGAGCGGCGGCTTCGGACTCGGCTCGCTTCTCAACAGCCTCGGCGGCAACAAGAGCGGCAGCGGCACAACCACCGACAGCGGAACGACTACCGACAGCGGCACGACCAACAACAGCGGCACGACCAACAATACCTCAAGCGGCATATCGACCGGTCTCAACATTCTGAAAGGAATACTCGGAAAGTAAACATCACATATTTACATAGAGACGTTTACATAGAGACGCCGGGCGGCGGAATCATCATGATTCCGCCGCCCGGTCCGTTATAGTGCAGTCGGCCCGGCGTCAGAGCGAGGCGAGACGCGCGAGATACTTGCCGAGAATGTCGAACTCAAGATTGACCACCGATCCGGCCTTGATGGCGTGGAAATTGGTATGGTCGTGGGTGTAGGGTATTATGGCCACCTGAAACCTGCCGGAGAGAGTCTCCTGATCGTCGGCAAGCGGCGCGGACTCCGGATTGCAGACAGTCAGACTCACGCCGTTGACAGTGACCGATCCCTTGTCGACAGTAAAATAACCGCGCCGCGCCAGATCGCGCGGCACCTGATATTCGAAATCGTAATACCAGCTTCCGTCAGCCTCCCTCACTCCGGTGCAGCGTGCCGTCTGGTCCACATGCCCCTGCACGATATGGCCGTCGAGACGGCCGTCGATGCGCATGCTGCGCTCCACATTGACCGGATCGCCCTCCTTGAGAAGGCCGAGATTGGAGCGTTCGAGAGTCTCGCGTATGGCAGTGACGGTGTAGGTGCCGTCTCCGGGCAGTTCGACCACCGTGAGGCAGACACCGTTGTGCGATACGCTCTGGTCGATACTGAGTCCGTCGGCAAACGAACAGGCGAGAGTGATATGGAGGTTGTCGCCCTCCCGGCGGAGAGCCACGACGCGTGCGGCCTCCTCAACTATTCCTGAAAACATGATTTTATTCTTTTATTTTTATGTGGATTGATACGCAAAGTTAGAAAAAAAATCACTAAATTTACAACTTTCAACCGTCAAGAGCCCGCAAAGCGATGAATACGATAAAACTACCTCCTTCCGTAAGGCCCGTAGAGGCCGACATACCCGGCGATCCGCGGCAGATCACCCTGATCGGCGGCAACGGCGCCGGGAAATCTCTCTTCATGGAGGAGATGATGACGCTCTGCGGCGACCGTGCCTACCGGCTGAGCGCGCTGTCGGCATTCTACCCCGAGCGCGAGGAATCGACTATGCCCGGCTCGGTCGACAGCCTATACCGCGAGGCCATAAGGCAGCGGAGCTACATGCGCACCGACGCCGTCAGCGAGCTCGACAAGATAGTCTACATGCTCTTCGCCGACGAACTGGAGAGCCTGCTGCAGATGAAAGCCGAGGCCATGGCCGAAGGGAAAAGACTGAAATTCCGGCCTACGAAACTCGACATAATCCAGCGTCATTGGGAGCGGATCTTTCCGGGCAACCGCATCGAGCGCGAGAACGGGCGCCTGATGTTCTCGACATCGAGCGGGCGCGACCTCGTCTCGACCCACACCCTTAGCCAGGGAGAGAAGACCGTGCTCTACTATCTCGGGGCGACGCTCTACGCCATGCCCGGGGCAGTGATATTCATCGACTCCCCGTCGCTGTTCGTGCATCCGAGCATACTCTGCAACCTGTGGAACTCGATCGAGGATCTGCGGCCCGACTGCACGTTTGTCTACAACTCGGTCGACGAGGACTTCGTCAGCTCGCGCACGCACAACACCTGCATCTGGGTGAGGCGCTACGACTCGGAGCGTCACGCCTGGGAATTCGACATAGTCGAACCCGGCTCGCACAGCGAGGAACTGCTTGTGGAACTGGCCGGAAGCCGTCGGCCAGTGCTCTTCATCGAGGGAGACTCGCGTCACTCGATCGACATCCGCCTCTACAGTCTCGTCTTTCCCGACATGTCGGTGCGCCCCGTCGGATCGTGCGACAAGGTGATCGAGACCACACGCGCCTTCAACGACCAGCAGTCGATGCACCATCTGAGCAGCCGCGGCATCGTGGACCGCGACCGCCGCACCGACCAGGAGGTGGCCTACCTGCGGTCGCGTCAGATCATGGTGCCCGATGTGGCGGAGATAGAAAACATATTCCTGCTTCCGGAGGTTATCAGACTGATGGCCCGCCGCAGGGGGCGCGACGGCGAGAAAGCCCTGCGCCGCGTGGAGCGCGAAGTGATGCGCATGTTCAGGAAACACGCCGAGGAACAGGCACTTCAGCATGTGCGCCACAAGGTGAAACGCGACGTGGAGTGCCGCATCGACGCCCGGTTCTCATGCATCACCGCCATGGAGACCCACCTGCGGAGCCTGATCGTCAAGCTCCAGCCCCGCAAGCACTACAACGCACTGCGCGAACAGTTTGCCGCCATGATCCGCGACAACGACTACGCCGGAGTGCTCCGGGTGTTCAACCACAAGCCGATGCTCCCCGACTCGGGCGTGCACCTGCAGCTCGGATTCCGCACGAAAGAGGACTACATCGGAGGCGTGCTCGACGTGCTCAAATCCACGGGCAAGGAGCCCGACACGCTCCGCGAGGTCATAAGACACTGCCTCCACGCCGACGAGCCGACACAGCCCGCAGGCAAAAAAGAAAAAATATAATCAACACATCACTCATACATATGGAAAAGAAACTTGCCATCCTGCGCAACGACCCCTGGCTTGAGCCATACGCTCCCGCCATCGAGGGACGCCATCAGGATGTGATCCGCAAAATGGAGGAACTGACCGCCAACACGGGGGGCAGCCTCGTGAAATTCGCCGACGCATACAAATATTTCGGACTTCACCGCGAGAAATCGGGCCGGTGGTCGTTCAGGGAATTCGCCCCCAACGCCACAAAGATCTATCTGACCGGCACGATGACCGGCTGGAAAGATGACGAGCGCTTCGCTCTTCACCGCCTCGAAGACGGCACATGGGAAGGGAAATTCCCCGCCGGCGCGCTCCACGACGGCGATCTGTTCAAGCTCCATGTGTACTGGGACGGCGGCGACGGCGAACGTCTGCCCGCATACGCCCGCCGCGTCGTGCAGGACAACGACACAAAGATCTTCTCCGCCCAGGTCTACGAGCCTGAGCACCCCTACCGGTTCAAGGTGAGGAAATTCACGCCCGACACGCACCCGCTGCTCATCTACGAGGCCCACATCGGCATGGGCGAGAACAAAGAGGGCGTCGGCACATACGACGAATTCCGCCGCAACGTGCTGCCGCGCATAGCCAAAGACGGCTACAACACCATCCAGCTCATGGCGATCCAGGAACACCCCTACTACGGATCATTCGGCTACCATGTCAGCAACTTCTACGCCGCCTCCTCGCGCTTCGGCACCCCCGACGACCTGAAGCGTCTCATCGACGACGCCCACGAGGCCGGCATAGCCGTCATAATGGACATCGTGCACTCACACGCCGTCAAGAACGAGACCGAAGGACTCGGCCGCCTCGACGGCAGCTACGACCTCTACTTCTACGGAGACTCGCGCCGCGAGCACCCCGCATGGGACTCGCTCTGCTTCGACTACGGCAAGAACAGCGTGCTTCACTTCCTGCTGTCGAACTGCAAGTTCTGGCTGGAGGAATACAAGTTCGACGGCTTCCGCTTCGACGGCGTGACCTCGATGCTCTACTACAACCACGGGCTCGGAAAGGCGTTCGGCGGTTACGGCGACTACTACGACGGAAACCAGGATACCAACGCGCTCGTATACCTCACGCTCGCCAACATACTGATCCATGAAGTCAACCCCAAGGCAGTGACAATAGCCGAGGAGATGAGCGGAATGCCCGGCATAGCCTCCAGATTCGAAGACGGAGGCATGGGCTTCGACTACCGCCTCGCGATGGGAATACCTGACTACTGGATAAAGATGATCAAGGAGAAGAAAGATGAAGACTGGCATCCGACATCGATCTTCTGGGAACTGACCAACCGCCGCTCCGACGAGAAGACCGTGAGCTACTGCGAGAGTCACGACCAGGCGCTCGTGGGCGACAAGACAATCATCTTCCGTCTGATCGACAAGGAGATGTACTGGCACATGATGGTCGGCGATGACAACGGTACAGTGGCCCGCGGCATGGCTCTTCACAAGATGATACGCCTCGTGACACTCGCCTCGATCAACGGCGGCTATCTCAACTTCATGGGCAACGAGTTCGGGCATCCGGAATGGATCGACTTCCCGCGCGAGGGGAACGGATGGAGCTACAAATACGCACGCCGCCAGTGGGACCTTGTGGACCGCGAGGATCTGAAATACAAGTACCTCAACGCCTTCGACAACGCCATGATCGAGCTTGTGTCGAAGACCTACGACTTCCAGGCTCTTCCGGTCGACAAACTGTGGGAGAAAGATGACGACCAGGTACTCGCCTTCCGACGCGGCGACCTGATCTTCGTGTTCAACTGGAATCCTACCCGCTCGTTCAGCGGCTACGGCTTCCTCGCCCCCGCCGGCGAATACGAGGTTGTGCTCAACACCGACGCCACCGGCTTCGGCGGACTCGGACTGTCGGACGACAGCGTGCACCACTTCACGCAGCCCGACCCGCTCTACTCACCCTCGGGCAAAGGCTGGCTCAAGATGTATCTGCCGGCCCGGTCGGCACAGGTGCTCCGCATGGTCCGCAAGCGCCCCGTGCGCAAGAGCGCGGCCACACAGAAACCCAAAACAGAGAAAACAGACAAAGCTAAGAAATGAAGAAGATAATCGTTGCCATCGACGGCTACTCGTCGTCGGGCAAATCGACCATGGCCCGCGAGCTGGCCAGAAGAATCGGATACGTCTATGTCGACTCCGGAGCGATGTACCGCGCCGTGACACTTTATGCCATACGCCACGGAATGGCGGCGGAGGGGAAAGTGGACCGCGACGCACTCGTGGCCGCCCTTCCGGGCATCAGCGTGACATTCGAGCCGGCCGGAGCCGACGGCGTGCAGCACACACTGCTCAACGGCGAGGATGTGGAGCGCGAGATACGCGAGATGCAGGTCAGCTCGCTTGTGAGCCCCGTGGCGGAGATCGCCGAGGTGCGCGAGCGGCTCGTCAGACTCCAGCAGGAGGCCGGCGAGGCGAAAGGGATCGTGATGGACGGCCGCGACATCGGCACCACCGTCTTCCCCGCCGCCGAGATGAAGGTGTTTGTCGAGGCATCGCCCGAAGTGCGGGCGCGCCGCCGTCTCCGCGAGCTTGAGCAGAAAGGTGCGGAGGCGAACTACGAGGAGGTGCTTGAGAACATCCGCAACCGCGACCATATCGACACCACCCGCGCCGTGTCGCCGCTCCGCAAGGCGGCCGACGCCCACGTGCTCGACAACGACCGCCTGACTCCCGCCGAGCAGATGGAGTGGCTTCAGAATCTTTACAACACAATATCCAACGAATAAGATGGAGAGCCAGAAAGGCACGCCCGGACCCGAGCGGGATCCGGGCGCGCCCATGATAGAGATCGACGCCAACTCCGGCTTCTGCTTCGGCGTCGTGACGGCCATCGAGAAAGCGGAGGCCGAACTGGCGCGTGGCGAGCGTCTGGCCTGTCTTGGCGACATCGTACACAACGCATCGGAAGTGGAGCGGCTGCGCCTGCGCGGACTGAGCACGATCACCCACGACGACCTCGCCGGCCTGCGCGACTCGACCGTGCTGCTGAGAGCACACGGCGAACCACCTACGACCTACGACCTGCTGCGACACAACAACAACCGCATCATCGACGCCACATGCCCCGTCGTGCTCAGGCTGCAGCGGCGCATCAAGCAGGCCTACGACCAGGCTAAAGAGCGGATAGCATCGGGCGAGACGCCCGGAATGCCGCTCATACTCATCTACGGCAAGCAGGGACACGCCGAAGTGAACGGCCTTGTCGGACAGACCGACGGCACAGCCGTGGTCATACAGGACGCCTCTGCACTCGACGGCCTTGACCTCGACCGCGACATTCTGCTCTACTCGCAGACCACCAAAAGCATCGACGGATTCAGGCATGTGGTCGAAGAGATCCGCAAGAGAAAGCGGAAGGGGGGATTCGAGTATTTCGACACTATCTGCCGCCAGGTGGCCACCCGGTCGGAAAAGATAAAGGGATTTGCAGCCTCGCACGACACGATCATCTTCGTCAGCGGCGCGAAAAGTTCCAACGGCAGGGTTCTTCTGGAGGAATGCCGCAAGGTCAACCCGCGCACCTACGCAGTGACCGACGCCTGCGGACTCCGGGCCGAATGGCTCGAAGGGGCCAGACGCATCGGAATCTGCGGTGCCACCTCGACGCCGGCATGGCTGATGGAGGAAGTGGCGGGGAAAGTCCGCACACTCACCGACGCATGACAGGTCACACCACATAAAAGACACGCACTATGAAACCGATAAACAACACAAAAGAAGCAGACGAAAGATTCATGGTCATGGCTCTTGACGAGGCGCACACGGCCTTCTGCAACGGAGAGATACCGGTCGGCGCCGTGGTGACCTGCGGCGGCCGCGTTGTGGGACGCGGCCACAACATGACCGAGGCCCTGACCGACGTCACGGCCCACGCCGAGATGATAGCTCTCACCGCCGCCGCAGAGACCTTAGGTGGCAAATACCTGCCCGACTGCACGATATACGTCACGGTCGAGCCTTGCACCATGTGTGCCGGCGCCCTGGGCTGGAGCCACATCGGCAGGATAGTCTACGGCACACCCGACGAGAAACGGGGATACTTCACACACGCACGCCCCGAGAACAGTGCCATACACCCCAAAACGGTGGTAGAGAGCGGAATACTGGCCGACGAGTGTCGTAAGCTCATGGTCGATTTCTTCAAAAAGATGAGAAGATAAGTCATACGCACGGCGGGATTGATGAATATTTTTTGTATCTTTGCCGCGAAATCAGACCAAACTGAACAAACTATCTATCTGACTTACGATACCGGGGCTGACCGTTCCGGAATCAGCCTAACATTCATGCCATATGAATCTTAATGAAAAAATCAGAGGAGCTATCGTGGGGTTCGCCCTCGGCGACGCGCTCGGCGTAGGCACAGAATTCATGACCCGCAATGAAGTCCGGTCATACTATCCGCAAGGACTAAGGCATTTCAGCCAGATCATCCGCGACGCCCACCGCTGCCAGTGGAAACGGGGTGAATGGACCAACGACACAGAGATCGTGGCCGAGCTTCTCGAATGCGTGCTGGAGGAAGACGGTTTCCATATCCACGCGCAGGCGCGCAGGTTCAAGACCTGGTTCGACAGATCGGAGCGCGACATACAGCCGATATTCCGCATCATATGCCGCGACCCCGAATGGCTGCTCCACCCGATAGCCACCGCCCACCGCATATGGCAGAACCACAGTCTGAAAGAAGCTCTCAACGAGGCGATACAGCGCGCGGTCGTGACAGGACTGACAAGCTGCACCAAAGATGTGAAAGAACACACCCGCAAGCTGGTGCTCATGACCAACGACGACTCCAGATGCGTGTCCTCGACAATGGTGCTCGCCGTCATGATCAACACACTTCTCTATGAAGAAAGAGAGGCTTCGTACGATGAGCTTGTAAGAATCTGCGAGGCGATCGACACCCGTACTCTCCCGTTCCTCAAGAAGGCATACGACGGCGACATCGAGGCACTTGCCATAGACGACGAAGACACCCAGTGCTGGACCCGCAAGGCCATGGCGGCCGGACTTTGGGGATTCTGGCACACCGACAACGCCGCCGACGCCCTGCACAGTGTGATCGAACTGGGGGGAGACGCCGACTCCAACGCCTCGCTGACAGGAGCGATGGCAGGAATCAAATACGGATACGACGCCCTTCCCGAAGAGAAAGAGAAAATAATCGGACTCGAATATCTGCTCGGCCTCGCCGACAGGGTGACAGACTATATCGAACGACACAACCTGAAATGACCTCAAAAGCGAAAGCATGGATCGGCGCGATGCGCCTGCACACGCTGCCGGTATCGGTGGCCGGAGTCGTCACAGCCGGAGGCTGCGCGGCCTATTACCACAGTTTCCGGACGCTCCCCTTTCTGATCTGCCTGGTCTTCGCGATCGGAGCGCAGATCGTATCAAACTTCGCCAACGAGTATTTCGACTACCGCAACGGACTCGACCGCAAGGGGCGCGACGGCTTCCGGCGCGGCGTGACCGAGGGTGACATAAGTCCCCGAGCCATGCGCAACGCCACATTCGCGCTGCTTGCCGCCGTCTGCCTGACCGGATGCTCGCTGATCGTGTGGGGAGGATGGTGGCTGATTCCTGTCGGGATAGCGATCGCACTTTTTGCGCTCGCCTACTCCACAGGGCCTTACCCGCTTTCGCACCACGGACTCGGCGAAATCGCCGTGATCATATTTTTCGGCATCGTGCCGGTGGTGATGACCACATATGTCCAGACCGGGTCGTGGGATATGCTGCCAGTGACGGGATGGCTCTCCGTAGCGATCGGTCTGATGGGAGCGAATGTACTTATAGTCAACAATTACCGCGACATTGAGGATGACCGTCGTTCAGGCAAGCATACGCTGGCCGTGCGCTGGGGAAGAAAAGCGATGGCGAGGCTCTATCTCGTCAACGGTTTTATTGCCGCCGCGCTGATCGAAATCGCCACCGCACTCAGAGTAGATCCGCTGTGGCAACTCGGAATCCTGGCATACATCAACCTGCACTGTCTGACATGGGTCAGACTCGTCAACACTGACGGCCCGGGCCTCAACCCGATACTCGGACGCACCGCCATGCTGATGGCAGGCGTCTCCATATGGCTTCTGATCGAACTGAGCTGCAGTTGAGAAGACATCACCACCCAAGCAAATCCCGACATGGCAGAAAGACAATACAACAAGAGACCGGCATTCCAGCCGATAAAAGAGGACCCGACCGGCAAACTTCCCCCCCACGACACGGACCTGGAGGAGGTTGTGCTCGGCGCGCTCATGCTTGAGAAAGACGCCTACATGAACGTGGCCGACTTCCTGACTCCCGACGCATTCTACGACCCGCGCAACGCCAAGATATATGACGCGATAAGCACTCTGGGATTCAACCAGCGGCCCATCGACATGATGACCGTGACCGAGCAGCTGCGTGCCAACGGCACTCTTGAGGAAGTCGGGGGCGCGGTGCATATCACCGAGCTTACGGCACGTGTCTACTCTGCGGCCAACGTGGAGTATCACGCCAAGATCGTGTCGCAGAAATACCTTGCACGACGTCTTATCAGCTTCGCGTCGAAGATCGAGACCGACGCATTCGACGAGAGCAACGACGTAGACGACCTGCTGCAGCAGGCCGAGGGGCAGCTGTTCGAGATCTCGCAGACTCACCTCAAGCGTGAGGTGACGCAGATCGACCCGGTGCTCAACCTCGCGCTTGAGCAGATACAGACGGCGGCCAACACCGAGACCGGTCTTTCGGGTCTCAAGACAGGATATGACGAGCTCGACCGCATGACCTCCGGCTGGCAGAACTCCGACCTCATCATCATAGCGGCGCGTCCGGCGATGGGAAAGACGGCATTCGTGCTTTCTATGGCGAAGAACATGGCCATAGACTTCGGCACGCCCGTGGCGATCTTCACGCTTGAGATGGCCAACGTGCAGCTCGTGAAGCGTATGATAAGCAACGTGGCCAACCTCGAGGGTGAAAAGATCAAGAGCGGGCAACTCTCGCCCGAGGAGTGGGACCGGCTCAACACGCGCATCGCCGGCGTGTATTCGGCGCCGATGTATCTTGACGAGACGCCGGGTCTGTCGATCACCGAACTGCGCACGAAAGCGCGCCGCCTTGTGCGCGAGCATGGAGTGAAACTGATCATGATCGACTACCTGCAGCTGATGAACGCCACCGGCATGAAGCTCGGAAGCCGCGAGCAGGAGGTGTCGACCATCTCGCGCTCGCTCAAGGCTCTTGCGAAGGAGCTCAACATACCGATCATAGCACTGTCGCAGCTAAACCGAAGCACCGAGACGCGTGAGGACAAGCGCCCCGTGCTGTCTGACCTCCGCGAGTCGGGAGCGATCGAGCAGGATGCCGACATAGTCTGCTTCATACACCGTCCGGAATATTACACGAAGAGTTCGGAAGACGCCAACGGCAACGACATACGCGGCCTTGCGGAGCTGATCGTGGCCAAGCACCGAAGCGGTGCGGTAGGCGACGTCAAGCTGCGGTTTGTCAACCGTTACGCGCGGTTCGAGAACTGGGACGAGAACGCCAACATCGTCAACGAGGCGTTCGCGGGCGCCGGCATGGAGATCCGCCGCGAAGAGTCGCGCATGAATTCGGAACCGGGATCAGGTTTCCATTTCGCCGACGCCTCCGGCGGGGCGCAGCCCGACCTGATGCCAGGCCCCGGCGAGGAGACTGTGCCATTCTGAGGTTATTCCACGCGGAGAAAGCGCCGGTCGGCTCCATAGCCGAAGAAACAGCCGATGCCGTCGCCCGACACGTTCGAACGCAGCTGATAGGCTGACGATATCAGCGGAGAGCCGCCGAGTGACACGGCATTCTGATAATCCGACCAGAAACCGAAAGCATCTGCCGTCAGGCGGCAGAGCAGAACCTCGATCTCCTCGCCGACCCTGAAACATGTCTCGTAAGGCACGGTATCGGGTCTGTAACGCGGCCGCATAACCTCAAGCGACACCTCTCCCTCTCCCCGTGGAATCCGCACGACGCCAAGATATGAAGGTACCGCCCTGCTGCCGGTGGAGGCTGTCCGCACCATCGTCATCAGACAGAGATCGGAAACCGCATCCTTTTCCGTGACGACCTGCAGCCGTCTCGCCCCCGCGTCACCCGGAACCGGAACAAAATATGCCGACAATATGGGGGAAGAGGGCAGTATCTCTGTCTCGGCATATGCCTCCATTCCGTCAAATGACACTGATAGGGAATATCGCCGCCCCGTCTCCCCTCTAAGCTCGAAACTCGTGTATATATAGGGTGGGAAATAGCCGGCGTCGTACATGCCTGTGAGCTGCCACTCTTTCTCTCCGTCAGAAATCATGACTCTGGCAGGACGCGCTACGGCATTCTCCACCGACCCGCTTTCACCGGGTCTGTATGGAAGCGTAATCTGAACGACGGGAAACTCTCCCGATTCTATCCACCCCTCGACAACAAGACGGCGCGGAGGCGCGTCGGTACGGACACAGGCCGACAGCAGCAGATGCAAAAATAAAATTACAGGCAACAGAATCCGCATACGTGATTGACTTAATAATATTCGATTTATTAATATTCGACTGTATAACTCAAAGATGGCAGAAACCGGAAAAGAGAGCCCTCGGTCTTGCGTAATATCTCCCTGCTTTCCGAGTCGTAGCGATAAGTAATGAATTCGGCGTTACGATGCCCGTAGACATTCATGACCGACAGGTTCAGGCTGTGTCCGAGCGGGATGCGTCCTCCTGTGCGGAAGCCATACGTGACCGACAGATCCAGCCTGTGGTAATCGGGAAGACGCTCCGAATTACGGTCGCCATATGTCATGAGCAGATTTCCGGCAAGAAGATAAACCTCGGTGACAGGCGTATATGGCCGGCCTGTGGAGTACCTGAAATTCATGCCGGCTTCCCAATGCCGGTCAAATCTGTAGGAGAGAAAACATTTGACTGTGCAAAGGTTTTCATTCTGCGACGGGAGCCATCTGCCCGGAGAATCCTCAAACCTGCGTCGTGACAGCCCGAACGAACAGGAGAGCATACCTGTGAGCGGCCCGCTCATGCGGCTGACCGACAGATCCACTCCCGTATTGAAGCCATCTGCGCCGGAGACCGATTCGCTGCTGCCGAGAGAGCCGGTCATGACATCAAAGACTGAACCTGTATAAAAGATCTCATTGTCGACAAGACTGCCGTAAATGTGACACCCGCCCTCCCATGCACCGTCACCGAACCTGCGGCGCCACCCTGCCGACAGAGAAAGCAGCGAGGCAGGAGGCACATCGCTGTCCGAAACGATCCAGAAATTGGATGCGAGGCCGATCTCCGACAGACAGACCTGATGCATGAACTGGGGTCTGAAAGATAATTCCCCCTCCAGATCTCCAATGCCGGTATGGAACAGTGACGACAGCGAGACCGACGGCATGACAGTCGCCTGCCTCCGCGCTGTATAAAGCGAAAGAGCCAGATCCGCACTGAGCGAACCTGCGTCGGAAAGCCCCATGTCGCCTCTTGCAAAGATCTTTGATTCAGAAGCCGTCATGACGCCGGAAGCCACATCTGAAGCACCTGACCATGAAGATTCGACCGACGGAGCGCGGAATTGAGTCAATGACGCCGACATGCCGCCCGACCATGCGATGCGGCGAGGCGCAGACGAACCGACACGCACACGAAGTCCGCCATGTCTGACACCTGAGAATGACCGCACGCCTGATCCGGAGACAGAGAGTCCAAGCGATGAACCAAGCGACGAGTACCATGCGTCGGCGGAAGAACTCCACATTTCGGAGGAATGCGTCCAGCCGAGCGACGCTATCCTGTTGGCCCAGCCGAGCCGCAGCATGTCGAGTGATCCGTCGTAAGAATATTCGAGACGGTCGTCATTGCCATGGAAGGCAAGTAGTATACGGTCGGAATCTCGGGGCGTGAAGAGAAGCGAGGCGTTGAAATCCGACAGACCGTAGCGGTATGAGTTCTTCCCCTCACGCAGCAACGGACCGTAAAGCAGGTCGATATAAGAGATCCGCCCGGCAGCCGACAATGACACCTTGTCAGACAACGGCACACGCAGGGAGAGGCCGGAAGTGATGAGGCCGGCCGAAAGCGACGCCGAAAGCGAACGGGGCTGCTCGCGGGGAGACCCGGCCTCAAGCATAGACGCCAGTCTTGACGGCACGGCGTCAGGCGGGATGTTCCGCCGGAATCCCACATGCCTGAAATAAGCGGGATTGATGATCGAGAACACTCCCCCGAAATGATAAGGAAAGAAGACCGGGGCACCGTCGAGACTGACAAGACTGTGGCTGTAGCCCGTGCCGCCCACCGAAAAGCCGGAAGCATAGTCATCGGAAACATTCACACCGGGCAGCATCTGTATGTGCCTCACGGGATCAGGTTCGCCGAGAATCCTGTAAAGCCGTCCGAGCATCCGGGTATCGACTACGGTCTCCCCTGCCGCGCCGCGCCTCACCGGTTGTCTGCCCGAAGCAGTCACCTCGACTCCGGCAAGTTCGGTCGCAGTTGAATCAGCCGTCTCTCCGGCCCGTGCGCCGACAGCGGCAAATAGCGACAGGGAGAACAGGAAAATTCCTGTCCTCCCTGAGAGCGGTATATGCGGAACTGCCGGCGACATCAACGCAGCGAGCGCATGAAATCGGCATAACGGCCGATCAGACTTTCGAGACGGTCGCCCACGATGTCGAAATCGAAATCCACGTTCTCGATCCGCTCGGTCGAACCGTCATAGGCATATCTGACAGCCGCAGCCGGACTGACCTCCCAATAATTCACGCCGCTTGTGACATTGTTGTAACAGTATACGTATGGCATCCAATACAGACTGGCCTGAACCGGACCGGAGGCCGCGAATCTCACTTCAGACGAGAGACTGCCGTTCAGGATGCGGCATGCATCGGTCACCTCCTTCTCAGCCTGTGCCTGCGACACACCGTCGTAGGAGTCATACCAGCAGTCGAGCGCGTCCATGCAGTTTTCCAGATCACGTGCCTGGGCAGACACAAACACACGGTCAAGAAAATCGAGCGACATGATCGCGTCGCGCAACATGCCTGACATATCATCCTCACTCTCCCACGCATCGACATCACACAGGCGAGATCCGGTAATAATGATGTCACCCGACACAACTTCAGATCCGCCGACGGCGAGTCTTCCGTTCTCTGTTATCTTCGAGTTTGAGCCGTCGATTCTGACAGTCGCCGTGATGTTGGCGGCCTCGGCAACGATATTGAGATTGACAATGCCTCTGTCAAGATCGGCAAATGAATTCACGGACACCGAAGAAAGTCTGGTCCGTCCGTATGTGACAGTAGTGACAATCTTCCTCGGTATTCCGGTCTCATCGTCAGGGCTCCATTCGCCGTCCGACGGTGTGGCCTGTATCTGCACAGTCTGCCCGTCAAGCGGTGCCCTGAACACCACAGACTCCGAATCACCGGTGCGTATCCAGCGCATCGCGCGTGTGTCAGGTTCATATATTCCTGCAAAATCCGATATCGAACTGTCGTACGACGCCCGTGTGATACCGAACGGATTGTGCCGGCTGACAGCATCGCCCAGTTCGCCGATAAGTTTTGCCGGAGATTTGTATCCGTCGCCGAATTCATAGGGCATGTCATAATCGCCATATATCTCTACAAACGACTTCGATACCTGCAGGATCTCACGCTGGTCTTCGGGATTGAAACTCGCAAGCGCGTCGAGCGCGGTATTCTTGATATACGTGTACGCCGCAGTCGGCGTCATGACATTATCGTCGGCTCCCGGCTTATCGGGATCGGACGGATCAACTGGAATCACCGGTGGATTCGGTTCAGGATCATCATTGTGCGTTTTTTCACATGAGGCAAGCGGCAGTATGGCCAACGCCATGCACACAATGCCGCTGAGAGTTGCAAGTCTCATAATCATAGTGATCGGTAAGGTTGGTAAGGTTAGTAAGGTTAGTAAGGTTAGTAAGGTTGGTCAAGAAGATAAATCAAGGTATGAGAAAGTTCCCCCTCCACCGCCTGAAAGGACAACCAACGACTGAGGGAAGGGGGAACTTCACGATATTCAACTACTTATCTATTACTTATCTATTTTCCTGTTATGTCATTTCTTCTTGAAGATCATGATCGAGGACTCGGAAGTGTTGATGGTCAGGGTGCTTCCTGCCACTGTACACTGGTTGGTCCACTGTGCATAGTTGCCGGTGAAAGGTTCGATCTCCCCTCTGTCGCCCGATTTGTAGACGATCGTGAGGCGTGTGGCTCCTGTCGATGTGACTGTGGCGCTCCAGTCAAATTCCATCTTGTACGACAACCCGGCGCGGGTCTCTATATTCTCGGTGATATAACCGCTGTTGTCTTTGTTGAAAACGATGGTAGTCACGTCAGTGACGTCATCGTAAGGTTCGTCGTACACGTTTTCCCACACACCGTAGAGGGCGGACTCGGCTGTAGGCTCCTCTTTCTTGTCGTCGGAGCATGAAGACACTGACACTGTGGTGAGAACTGCCATGCAGAAAATGGCGAACGTCTTGAAAAATTTCATCATCTGATTAAAATTAAGTTGATTATTGTTTTACAATACAAAATTACTCACTATCAACTTAATTATGACCATACATCAGTGGCGGATGTTGTGACGGTTGTGTAACCGATAATGTGACAGAAGCCTGCACACGACGTGCGTCGAGGAGTGTCGCGCAGCCCGTCAAGCCTGTGCGCCTCGCGGCTCCAGACTGTCGGATATGTCCTTGAAGAAATCATGGTCAAGCACACGGCAGACTCTATGCAGCATCGCGACATCGATGTTCTCCTTCTCGAAGATGCGGTAAACGTGCGGACGCGTGCAGCAGATCTGACGCGCAAACCAGGCTACGGAACGCTCCTGACGCCTGAGTTCATCCCTAATGGCATGTCCTATATGGATTTTCATTTCACTGGCAAGACCTCCCGGTGCGTTCCTGCGGGTGGCATCGTAACAAAAAAGCGTGGAACGACTTAGTTTATTGTTACTTAGGCATCGCCAAACGCCCTCTCAGATAAACAGTCCACTCCCACGCCTTACCGTATATCGGCCTCCCCTTGCCGGGGAGTGGACAGACGACAAGCATGAGCGTCTTGCAGACCTTATCCCTGAGAATGAATTTTGGCGATTTCAAGTAACAGGATAAAGCTAAACGCTTGATCATAAGTCAGGGGCGCGCTCCCGCGCCTCCCGTTGCGGCAGATTGACAGCCGCGTGATGCAAATATAATAAAAAATAATGGTCGCTGCAAAATCCGTAGCACGACGTTACTCTTTTCAGCTCTTTTCGGCATGGGCAGAACCATTTGAGGTGCAATCACGTTATAGTGATAAAATGTGGAAACACACAAAATCAAAGGTTATGGATAGTAAGGATACAAGAAGAGAGGAGATCCGCAGAGAACACGGACTTCCCGAAGAAGAGGCCCGGAGACTGCGGGCCGACGGTAAAGTGAGACACAACAACAGCACGCGCAAGGTGAACCGGCTCTGGCTCTGGCTCGGCGTACTGATTCTGGTGTTCATCCTGCTCTGGTGGCTATATTCGATCGGCACGTTCGAGGCGCTCACCGGCGTGGCCAACGGCTGAAAGCCGACGAAAGCGGCAGGTTTGTGAACAGTTCTACATCGGGTTTGTTTTCATTATAAAGTTCGCTCTCCTGCAATGATTCGGGCGGCCATTGTCCGCCAACAAATACTACCGGCCGTTCACGGTTCTTATAAAGGGCCAAAATTTCAAACACATGACCGGGAAAAGGACCTCAGGCGCCACGTCTGAGGTTTTTTTGTGCCTTGGCGCAGACGATTCGTCGCAAGCTGCGCTCCGCGACACAGTTCACACAATCAGACCGATTCACCTGATTATAGACGATGAGTCGCGATATGAATAATATCCGTCGGGAGTGACGATGAGATGGTCGACAAGAGTGAGATCGAGCGTGCGGCACGCCTCGTGGAAACGGCGCGTGATATTGTCGTCGGGTCCTGATGGTGAAAGATTGCCCGACGGGTGGTTGTGACAGAGAACTATACCCTCGGCATGGGCCATCAAGGCGTTCTTGATGATTTTCTTGATATCGAAGACCGTAGAGGTCGATCCCCCCTGGCTGACGCGGAGTTTGCCGATGACGCGGTTGGCCCGGTTGAGAAATATGGCCCACATCTCCTCATGCGGCAGGTTGGCAATCTCCGGGCGCATTATGTCGTAGATGGTCTGCGGGCTTTTGATCATGATGCGGTCGCCGACGCGCTCGCGTCCGTATCGGCGCACAATCTCCATGACAGCCTCGATCTGCATGGCCTTCAGTTCGCCGACGCCGTCGAGTTCCATGATCTGCTCGCGGGTCTGACGTTCGAGGTTGAGAAGGAGGTTGCCGTTCATGGCCATAAGGTCGCGGCAGAGATCAGTGATGGGATAACCTTTTATGCCAGTGCGCAGTATTATCGCGAAAAGATCGGCATTGCTGAGCGACGCGATACCGAAACGCCGGGCACGCTCACGCGGCTGGTCGTCGGAAGGCAGATCCTTTACGGTGCGGGGGGCTGAATCCGGCTGACGCGATTCCTCTCTGTCGGTGAAGTCGGTTACGCCAGCAAAGCCAGCCGAGGCGGGGTCACCCATGGCGTCAGAGTTTTTCATTCTTGCCCTTGCGGATCTCGATCTCCTCGGCTATGTCACGTCCCTTGCCGAGTATGATCTTGTTGAAGTATGCCTTGATGAACCCTGTGCCGTATCCGAGAAGCTGCACCATAGAGGCCGCGACGGCCAGAAACGATATGCGCAGGTCACGCTCGGCGACGAGAGCTCCGATCCAGAGGGCAACGATGTAGAGCCCGAGCGGCAGAAGCAGCCACGGGCAGAAGAAAGAACCGGCTACAAGAGCGGCGGCTCCGAGAGTGAATACCGCCGGAAGCCAGTGAACCAGCTTCATCGAGCCGGGATAGAGCAGTTCGAGAGTGATCCGCGACATGCCGAACA
>CAMWRV010000047.1 GCA_947176745.1 uncultured Muribaculaceae bacterium | reverse complement strand
ATTCTATTAAATATTTCTTTCTTGTCCATGACTATGCTTTATTGCTTACGATTAAGTCTTTAACATCAATATCAAGTAATTCTGAAATCCTCACAAGAGTATCAAGAGAGGGCTGCATTTTGTTGGAACACCATCGGGAAACCGTAGCTTCATTTTTACCGACCTGTGCGGCAAGCCATTTATCGGTTTTGCCGTTCTCAACTAATGCAACTTTTATCCTATTTATCTTCTGTGATTCCATTTCACTTGCCTTGCTTACTTGTTACAATACTTTGATGTTAAACGCTAAGTTACATATAAAATCTGAGATTACAATCAAAACAAAGATAAATTTCATGCGCCGGCCCTTGCCGGAAGACCGTGCGCAATTCATAGGCAATTCATAGGCTTGGCGGTAAACCGATATCGGTGCGGGGCGGCGTCCGGTCTGTATTTTCGCGGCAAATTGGAAAAGAATGGATAAGACGATAACAATGCCGCACATGCTTAAGACAGAAAATATGAAGGTGACAAATGATGCCGCTGTGTCAGATCCGGATCTGCTGGAGCGGGCCGTGGAGTGCTGGAACGCGCTTCATGAATTCCGCAGCGAGCGCGAACGCTGCAAACGGTTCACTTATGGCGACCAGTGGAACGACATGATAGTAGACCGTGGAGTGAGGATGCGCGAACGCGACTACATTCTCAGCCAGGGCAACATGCCCCTCAAAAACAATCTGATACGCCGACTGGTCAGAAATGTGCTCGGAGTCTACCGCAACCGGTGGAAGATGCCTCAGTGCACGGGGCGCGTGGATGAATCGGCGCGGGAGCCGGCCATAGTCAACTGCCTTCTCGGACATGTGGCCGAGACAAACAGACTTGAGGAACTTTACGCCCGGACCATGGAGGAGTTTCTGATAAGCGGTCTGGCTGTACACAAGAAGTGGTATGGACGCCGGCGGGGAGCGAGCGGATGCCGCACAGACCTGATTTCACCCGCCCGCTTTTTCTTCGACCGATCAGCCACCGACGCGCGAGGTCTCGATCTAACGCTTGTCGGAGAGATACATGAGATGGAACTCGGAGAGGCCGAAGCCGCGTTCGGCGAGACAGTCTGCGGCAGCTCCGTGACCGAGGCATACGGAATGCGGCGGATCGACGATCCGCACGCGCATTGTGTAGTATACGAGGTGTGGGAGCGGACAAGGACTCCGCTTCTCAGATGTCATGACCGTCTGGGCGGCCGATGGTTCAGGGCGCCACTCTCCGCCGCTCCGGCGATCAGCAAGGAAAATCGGCTTCGTCTGGCGAGGGGAGAGTCGCGCCTGACAGAGACAGTCAGAATATTCGATGAAGAATGGCGATACACGTTCATGACCCCTTCGGGCAGGATACTTGCGCGAGGCATGTCGCCATATCCAGGTGCGACGCACCCCTATGTCATAAAGGCATACCCGTTCATTGACGGAGAGATCCACTCATTTGTCAGCGACATAATCGACCAGCAGAAACTCACCAACAGGCTGATATCGATGTATGACTGGATACTCCGCGCGTCGGCCAAAGGTGTGCTGCTGTTTCCGGAAGGCGCGCTGCCCGACGGCGCCGACATCAACGACATAGCCGACGAATGGGGACGGTTCAACGGCGTCATAGTCTACCGTCCCCGCGCCGGCGTGCCCCTGCCGCAGCAGGTAAGCTCGCGCTCCGCCGATATAGGCATAACCGAACTTCTCGAGATACAGATGAAGATGATGGAAGACATCTCCGGAGTCAACGGAGCCCTGCAGGGCAAGCTCGACAGCAACTCCATGAGCGGCACACTCTACAACCAGCAGACGCAGAATTCGCTCACCGCACTGGCCGACCTTATGAAAAGTTTCGATGATTTCGTGATGGAGGCAACACGGGCTGACGTGGCCAACATACTCCGGTTTTACAGCCCGAGGCGCATACTGTCGCTGACCGGAGAAACAGTGGGACGCACCTTCAACCAACTGAATGCCAAAAACGTTCTAAAACTGACCAATCAATGATACCGCTATGAAATATGTCAATTCCGGCAACGGCAAAATGCCGCTCATATCGCTGTTGGCGATACTCGCCATATCGCTCACCATCAATCTTCCGGGACTTGCCGTCTCGCCGATGCTCGGCAAGCTCCATCACATCTTCAATTCGTCGGAACTCGAATCGCAGCTGATCACGAGTCTTCCGAATCTTGTCATGATTCCGGTGGTGCTCATCGCCGGACGAATCGCGGTGCCCCGCTGGCAGACCGCAGTGCTGACCACCGGACTTGCAATATTCTTCGCAAGCGGTTTTGTGAGCCTCTTTGCCGACAGCATGGGATTGCTGATATTCCTCGGATGCATGGGCGGTGTGGGCTGCGGTCTTGTGGTGCCCATAGCTGCCGGATACATATCGGAATGGTTCATGGGTAAATCGCGCCAGACAGATCTGGGGCTCAAATCGACGGCGTCAAATACGATGGTCATCATAGCCAACGTCTATGTCGGATGGGTGGCCGCCCATAACTGGCATGCCGCATTCGCGGTCTATCTTGTGCCGCTTATTCCCCTTTGCCTTGTGCCGTTCATGACGCAGAAATACATAAAGTCGCACCGTATTCTTTCCTCCGCATCGACATCGCAGTCAGCAAAGGTCTCTGAACCCTCGACAGCAGACCATTTTCAAGGCCGCGAGTCAGTGCGACTTGTCATAGCGCTTATCGTGCTCTACATGATTCTTACTTATTGCACTACGTCCATATCATATTACGCACCGTTTATGATGGACAAATACGGCATGAACACGACGCAAGTCGGTGTAGTGACCGCCGCCTACTATCTGATGGTGGCCGTGTCGGGAGCTTTCGTGGCACGTCTCAAGAAATTCTTCGGTCGCCCCGTGATGTTCATCTGTCTGGGTCTCTGCGCCGCCGGACTGATAACGATCGGATTTGTCAAAAGCTATATAGTGCTTATAATCGCCTCGCTGGTCACAGGGTTTGCCTACGGCATCATCCAGCCCGTCATCTACAACAAGACCACATATATCGCCCCGACCCACAGGCTGGGCATGAGATACTTCGGCTATGTGCTGTCGTCAAACTATGTGGCCATAATGATGGTGCCGTTTGTCGACTCCTTCTTCCGCAAGCTGTTCCACTCCACGGCCCCCGGCTTCGAGTTCGTCTTTTCCGGAGTAGTGGTTGTTCTGCTGCTGATATGGGCTCTCTTCGAGCATGACAACTACGTGTTCGCGGTCAATCCTTTGTCGCCCGCGCCCTCGCCGCAGGAAGTGGCTGCCGCCGACGCCGCCGAAGATATCCTCGGCAAAAAGACTCCCTCTGCCAAAGCATGAGCATCCGGGAAAATCATGATTGCGCGAAGGCTGTAGTTGTAGTCTGCAGGAGGGTTTTGGCTGTTTCGTGAAAAATGAGTAATTTTGCGGCCAGATCAATTACCAGAGACAATGTCAACCAACACAACAGACAATGCCCGCAAGGTGACCACGCGCCGCCTTGTCGAGATGAAACAGCGCGGTGAGAAGATCTCGATGCTTACCGCATATGACTATTCCTCGGCCAAGATTATCGACGGCGCCGGTATCGACGTCATTCTCGTCGGCGATTCCGCCTCCAATGTCATGGCCGGAAATGTCACGACTCTTCCGATCACCCTCGACCAGATGATATATCATGCCAAATCCGTGATGAAGGCCACGCGCCGCGCCCTTGTGGTGGTAGACCTCCCCTTCGGATCCTATCAAGGCAACTCGAAGGAGGCTCTCGCCTCGGCCATCAGGATCATGAAGGAGAGCCACGCCGAGGCCGTCAAGATGGAAGGCGGGTCGGAGATCCGCGAATCGGTGGAGCGCATTCTCAGTGCCGGAATTCCAGTGATGGGTCATCTCGGCCTGACACCGCAGAGCATCAATAAGTTCGGTACATACAACGTGCGTGCCCGCCAGAAGGAGGAAGCCGACAAGCTTATAGCGGACGCCCTGATGCTTGAGGAGATCGGCTGCTTCGGCATCGTGCTTGAGAAGATTCCTGCGGAACTTGCCGCAGAAGTGTCGCGTTGTCTGACCATTCCCACCATCGGCATCGGTGCCGGAGCGGGAGCCGACGGACAGGTGCTCGTCATGCACGACATGCTCGGCATAAACCAGGGCTTCTCGCCCCGTTTTCTGCGGCGATACGCCGATCTCGCCTCGATAATGCACGATGCAGTCGGGCGTTACATAGAAGACGTCAAGTCAGGAGATTTCCCCAGTCAGGAAGAATCCTACTAAATACTATGCAATCGCCTTTAAATCTTTTTATCAGGATTTAAGGGCGATTGTCTTGTTTATATTTCCCTATTTGGCAAAAAAATGCTAATTTTGCAAAGCAAAACAGGAACATGGAACCATTGAAGCATGAATGCGGCGTCGCCATGGTGCGTCTGCTGAAACCGCTGGAGCATTACCAGCAGAAGTATGGCTCTTGGATGTATGGCCTCAACAAGCTGTATCTCATGATGGAGAAGCAGCATAACCGAGGTCAGGAGGGGGCCGGTCTCGCATGTGTCAAGATGCGTGCCGCGCCGGGTCAGGAATTCATGTTCCGCGAGCGTGCGCTCGGAGTCAACGCAATCAAAGAGATATTTGCCTCGGTCCATCAGAATTTCAAGGATATCAGTCCTTCGGAACTCAACGATGCCGACCTTGCAGGCCGCCATTTTCCGTTTGCCGGTGAATTGTATATGGGTCACCTGCGCTATTCGACGACGGGAAAAAGCGGCCTTTCTTATGTCCATCCGTTTCTGAGACGAAACAACTGGCGAGCCAAGAATCTCTGCATATGCGCCAACTTCAATATGACCAACGTCGACGAGATCTTCGACCATATCGCGGTCAAGGGGCAGCATCCACGCATGATCTCCGATACATACATCCTGCTCGAACAGCTTGGACACCGGCTCGACCGCGAGTCGGAACGGCTTTTTCGCGAGGCCGTGGACCGAGGACTTCAGCACAGCGACATAACCGCATACATAGAAGACAACATCGATCTTGCCCACGTGCTTGAGGGGTCGGCCCACGTCTGGGACGGCGGCTATGTGCTCTGTGGCGTCACAGGGTCGGGTGAGATGTTCTGCATGCGCGATCCCTGGGGCATACGCCCGGCATTCTGGTATATGGACGACGAGGTGTTCACAATGGCCTCCGAGCGTCCGGTGATCCAGACGACATTCAATGTCGAGGCCGACGACATACATGAGCTCGCACCCGGTCAGGGTCTTTTCGTAAGCAAGGATGGCAAGCTGACCGTAAGACAGATCATCGAGCCGAAAAAATACGCTCCCTGCTCATTCGAGCGCGTCTACTTCAGCCGAGGGTCCGACCGCGACATATACCGCGAGCGCAAGGAGCTGGGCCGCACGCTTGTCAACCCGATTCTAAAGGCACTTGACGGCGATATCGACAATGCGGTCTTCTCATACATACCCAACACGGCCGAAGTGGCTTTCTACGGCATGGTACAGGGATTCAACGAATACCTCAACGCCCGCAAGGCCGCCGAGATAGCCCGCTGGGGCGGCCATCTGCCCGCGGAGCGGGTGAGCGAGATCCTGTCGCGGCGCATCCGCACCGAGAAAGTCGCGATCAAAGACATAAAACTGCGCACATTCATCTCCGAGGGCAACAGCCGTAACGATCTCGCGGCCCATGTCTACGACATAACCTACGGCAGTCTTCGCCCGGGAATCGACAGCCTTGTGGTGATCGACGACAGCATCGTGCGCGGCACGACTCTGCGCGAGAGCATCATCAGGATACTCGACCGCCTGCATCCGAAGCGTATAGTCATAGTAAGCTCCAGTCCGCAGGTGCGCTATCCCGACTACTACGGCATCGACATGTCGCGCATGGATGAGTTCATATCGTTCCGCGCCGCGGTCGCGCTTGCCGAGGACCGCGGCCTCGCGCATGTCCTGACTGACATATACGAGAAGTGCAAGGCTCAGGCCCGACTCCCGAAAGAGGAAATGGTCAATCACGTCAAGGAACTCTACGATCTCTTTACTGACGAGGAGATCTCGGCCAAGACCGTCGAGATGCTGACTCCTCCAGAGGTGAAGGCCGACGTGAGAATAGTCTACCAGACACTTGACGGACTGCACCGGTCATGTCCGGATCATCCGGGCGACTGGTACTTCTCGGGCGACTATCCGACGCCCGGCGGAGTCAGAAGAATCAACGAAGCATATATCAACTATATAGAAGAAACATATTTCAAGAAATGAAGAAAGCCACACTGATACTTGACGACGGGACGCGTTTCGAAGGCGAGTCTTTCGGCTATGACGGCAATGTAGCCGGCGAAGTCGTGTTCAACACCGCCATGACCGGATATCCGGAGAGTCTGACCGACCCCTCATATGCCGGCCAGCTCATGACGCTGACCTACCCCCTCGTCGGCAACTACGGCGTGCCTTCGACCGAGGAGGGGGCCGACGGCATCGCACCTTTCATGGAGAGCGACCGCATCTACGCCTCCGGCCTCATCGTGGGAGACTACTCCGAGCAGTTCAGCCACTGGAATGCCCGCGAGAGCCTGTCGGAGTGGCTTCGCCGCGAGAAAGTGTCGGCCATCACCGGCATCGACACGCGCCATCTGACGCAGGTGCTCCGCGAGCACGGCGTGATGATGGGCCGCATCATGGTCGAGGGCGTGGCAGGGCAGCCTGCCGAAATCGACTACAACTCGGTCAATTATGTCGATCTTGTGTCGGTTTCCGAACCCCGTGTATATGGCGGAGGCGAGGGCCGCAAGCGCGTGGTGCTCGTGGACTGCGGCGCGAAAAACAACATTATCCGCTGCCTTCTGCGCCGTGGCGTCGAAGTGGTGAGGGTGCCCTGGGACTACGACTTCAATACTCTTGAGTTCGACGGTCTTTTCATCTCGAACGGACCCGGAAACCCCGACGAATGTCAGGCCGCGGTCGACAATATCCGCAAATTCATATCCGATCCCGAAGAGAAGCGCCCCCTGATGGGCATATGCATGGGCAACCAGCTTCTCGCCAAAGCCGCCGGCGCGTCGGTCTACAAACTTAAATACGGCCACCGCTCTCACAACCAGCCCGTGCGCATGGAAGGCACAGACCGCTGCTTCATCACAAGCCAGAACCACGGTTTTGCAGTTGACCCCTCGTCGCTCGGAGAGGGCTGGAAGCCATACTTCACCAATATGAACGACGGTTCGAACGAAGGCATACGCCATGAGTCGAAACCCTGGTTCTCGTCGCAGTTCCATCCCCGCTCTCACAACCAGCCCGTGCGCATGGAAGGCACAGACCGCTGCTTCATCACAAGCCAGAACCACGGTTTTGCAGTTGACCCCTCGTCGCTCGGAGAGGGCTGGAAGCCATACTTCACCAATATGAACGACGGTTCGAACGAAGGCATACGCCATGAGTCGAAACCCTGGTTCTCGTCGCAGTTCCATCCCGAGGCATCGGGCGGTCCGGTCGACACCGAATTCCTCTTTGACGACTTCATAAATCTCCTCTGAAATCTCCTCTAAGACCCACAAGACATGTTAAAAGACAGCAATATAAAGAAAGTACTCGTGCTCGGTTCGGGCGCGCTCAAGATCGGCGAGGCCGGAGAATTCGACTATTCGGGAAGCCAGGCACTCAAGGCACTCCGCGAGGAGGGAATAGAGACAGTGCTCATCAACCCCAACATCGCGACAGTGCAGACTTCCGAGGGAGTCGCCGACCATATCTACTTCCTGCCCGTCACACCGTTCTTTGTCGAGAAGGTGATAGCCCGCGAACGTCCGCAGGGCATCATGCTCGCATTCGGTGGCCAGACCGCTCTCAACTGCGGTGTAGAGCTTTTCCACAAGGGCATACTCGACAAATATGATCTCAAGGTACTCGGCACTCCGGTGCAGTCGATCATCGACACCGAAGACCGCGAGATCTTCGTCGAGAAACTCAATGAGATCGACGTCAAGACCATCGACTCTGTGGCATGCGACAACAAGGAGGACGCACTGGAGGCCGCCTCGAAACTCGGGTATCCCGTCATTCTCCGCGCTGCCTATGCGCTCGGCGGTCTCGGATCAGGATTCTGCGACAACGCCGAACAGCTCACCGCCCTGGCTGAGAAAGCATTCTCGTTCTCGCCCCAGGTGCTTGTCGAGAAGAGCCTCAAGGGCTGGAAAGAGGTGGAGTATGAAGTGGTGCGCGATGCGTTCGACAACTGCATCACGGTCTGCAACATGGAGAACTTCGACCCGCTCGGCATCCACACCGGCGAGAGCATCGTCGTAGCTCCGTCGCAGACACTGACCAACTCCGAATATCACAAGCTGCGCGAGCTTTCGATCAGGATCGCGCGTCATATAGGCATTGTCGGCGAGTGCAACGTGCAGTTCGCCCTGTGTCCCGACTCCGAAGACTACCGTGTCATCGAGGTCAACGCCCGTCTGTCGCGCTCGTCGGCTCTGGCATCGAAAGCCACCGGCTATCCGCTGGCGTTTGTGGCCGCTAAACTCGGACTCGGCTACGGTCTTTTCGATCTCAACAACTCTGTCACCAAGACCACATCGGCATTTTTCGAGCCGGCACTCGACTACTGCGTCTGCAAGATTCCGCGCTGGGACCTCGGCAAGTTCCGGGGCGTCAACCGTGAGCTTGAGTCATCGATGAAATCTGTCGGCGAGGTCATGGCCATCGGCCGCACGTTCGAGGAGGCCATCCAGAAGGGACTCCGCATGATCGGTCAGGGAATGCACGGCTTTGTCGAGAACAAGGAACTTGAGATTCCCGATATCGACGGTGCGCTCCACGCTCCGACCGACAAGCGTATCTTCGTAATCGAGAAGGCTTTCGACCAGGGTTATACCGTCGACCAGATACATGATCTGACAAAGATCGACTGCTGGTTTCTCGAAAAGCTCAAAAACATACACAGCATAGACCGGGAACTGCGTTCCGCCGGCAGCCTTGAGGCACTTCCGGCCCGTCTTTTCCGCAAAGCAAAGGCCACCGGATTCTCCGACTTCCAGATAGCCCGCGCGCTCGGCATGGAAAAAGATCTCGACATCGAGAAGGCATGCATCCGCGTCCGTGACCGCCGCAAGGCTCTCGGCATCGTGCCCTGCGTCAAGCAGATCGACACACTCGCCGGCGAGTTCCCCGCCGCCACAAACTACCTTTACCTCACCTACGGCGGCAACCACAACGACATCTGTTACGAACATGACCACCGTTCGGTTGTGGTGCTCGGATCGGGCGCATACCGCATCGGCTCTTCGGTGGAATTCGACTGGTGCGGAGTCCAGGCTCTCGAAACCATCAGGAAAGAGGGATACCGCTCGGTCATGGTCAACTACAACCCCGAGACCGTATCAACCGACTACGACGTCTGCGACCGACTTTATTTCGATGAACTCACATTCGAGCGCGTGCTCGACATCATCGACCTTGAGACTCCCCACGGCGTAGTGGTCTCGACAGGCGGCCAGATACCCAACAACCTTGCTCTCAAACTCGACGAGCAGGGCGTGCATCTTCTCGGCACATCGGCGCAGAGCATCGACAACGCCGAGGACCGCGAGAAATTCTCCGCCATGCTCGGACGCATCGGCGTAGACCAGCCGGAATGGAGCGCACTGACATCGATGGACGACATCAACGAATTTGTCGACAAAGTCGGTTTCCCGGTGCTTGTGCGCCCGTCGTACGTGCTCTCGGGCGCCGCGATGAACGTCTGCTACGACCGCGACCAGCTTGAGCGCTTCCTGACTCTTGCCGCGAACGTGTCGAAACGTCATCCGGTGGTTGTCAGCCAGTTCCTCGAACACGCCAAGGAGGTCGAGATGGACGCTGTGGCGCAGAACGGCGAGATCATAGCCTATGCCATCTCAGAGCATGTGGAGTTTGCAGGCGTACACTCCGGCGACGCGACAATACAGTTCCCGCCGCAGAAACTCTACGTCGAGACAGCACGCCGCATCAAGAAAATCTCAAAGAAGATCGCCCGCCAGCTCAACATCAGCGGCCCGTTCAACATACAGTTCCTCGCCCGCGACAACGACATCAAGGTCATCGAGTGCAACCTCCGTGCGTCACGCAGTTTTCCGTTTGTCAGCAAGGTGCTGAAGATCAACTTTATCGAGCTTGCCACGCGCATCATGCTCGGACTTCCCGTCAGCAAACCCGACAAGAGCGTGTTCGACCTCGACTATGTCGGCGTCAAGGCGAGCCAGTTCTCGTTCAACCGTCTGCAGAAAGCCGACCCGAAACTCGGTGTCGACATGGTGTCGACCGGCGAGGTGGGCTGTATCGGCGAGGATGCCCGCTCCGCACTGCTCACCGCTATGCTTTCCGTCGGCCAGCGGGTGCCGCGCAAGAGCGTGCTGCTATCCACCGGCAACGGCAAGCAGAAAGGCGACATGCTCGCGGCCGCCAAGCTGCTCCGCAAGCATGGATACGACATATATGCCACTGAGGGCACAAGCCGCCATCTCGACGAGAACGGCATAGAGAACACCCGCGTCTACTGGCCCGACGAAGAGGGCACGCCGCAGGCTGTCGATATGCTCGACAACCATGAGATCGACCTCGTCATCAATGTGCCGCGCAACCACTCCGACAAAGAAGTGACCAACGGCTACCGCATACGCCGCACGGCTATCGACCGCAACATACCGCTCATCACCAACGCGCGTCTCGCGTCGGCGTTCATCAAGTCATTCTGCGCCATGAGCCCCGACGACCTCGAGATCAAGTCATGGCAGGAATTTTAACCGATAAGAGTCTGCGATGGAACTTTTGATCAAAAACGGACGGGTATGGGACGGTACGGATCTCCGGGAATCGGACATACTGGTGTCGGACGGCCTGATAAAGGCTGTCGGCACCGGTCTTGACGTTCCCGCTGGATGCCGCACGCTCGACGCCGCCGGTGCGGCTGTTCTCCCCGGACTTGTCGATGTGCATGTGCATCTGCGCGAGCCGGGCTATTCATACAAAGAGACGATAGCCGACGGCACCCGCGCCGCCGCCCACGGCGGCTTCACCACCGTCTGCACCATGCCCAACCTCAATCCCGCGCCCGACACCCCGGACCATATGCGCCGCCAGCTCGACATAATCGACCGCGACGCATGCATAGAGGTGCTTCCGTACGCCACGATAACACGCATGCGGATGGGGAGCGAACCTGTAGACTACGCCGCGCTCGCACCGATGGCCGCAGGATTCTCCGACGACGGAACCGGCGTGCAGGATGACGCCGTGATGCGCCGCGCCATGGAAGGAATCGCCCCGACCGGAGCCGTGCTTGCCGCGCACTGCGAGGTTGACTCCCTGCTCAGAGGGGGCTACATACACGACGGCGAATATGCCCGCGCCCACGGACACCGGGGAATCTGCTCCGAAAGCGAATGGCGCGAGGTGGAGCGAGACATAGAGCTTGCGCGTGCCACGGGATGCCGCCTTCACATATGCCATGTCTCGACTGCCGAAAGCGTCGAGCTCGTGCGCCGTGCCAAGGCCGACGGTCTGCCCGTGACCTGCGAGACAGGCGCGCACTATCTGGCATTCTGCGACGCCGATCTTCAGGAAGATGGCCGCTTCAAGATGAATCCGCCGCTGCGGAGTGCGTCAGACCGCGACGCCCTGCTCCGCGGCGTGGCCGACGGAACGATCGACTGCATCGCCTCCGACCACGCTCCCCACTCGGCAGAAGAGAAGAGCCGCGGACTTGAGAAAAGCGCCATGGGAGTGACCGGCATAGAACTTTCGCTTCCGGCTGTCTACACATACGCCGTAATGCCCGGCCACATCACGTTCGCGCGCATGATCGAGCTTATGGCCGTGGCACCGCGACGCATATTCGGAATCGCAGGCGGTCTCACGCCAGGCGACCGCGCCGACATTACGGTCGTAGACTTTAATTCGAAATTCACGGTCAGCCCCGCGATGTTCCTGTCGCGCGGCAAGGCCACGCCGTTCGAAGGACTCGAACTGCACGGCGTGGTCCGCGCCACTGTGGCCGGTGGAAAAATAGCATATGAAGAGAATGCACAGAAGCAATGATACAAAATTTGTCGTCACCGACAACAGGTGGATCGGCAAAAACACGATGATGATGATGGTCGAGGGCCCGACCGATGAGTTCAGCGCCCCCGGACAGTTTGTCAACATCGCCATTCCCGGATTCACCCTGCGCCGTCCGATCTCGGTGTGCGACATAGAGGGAGACACGCTCACGATAGTCTACGACGTTGTTGGACACGGCACCGAAGCACTGTCGAAGATGGTGCCCGGAGATCTGCTCGACATACTGCCCGCGCTCGGCAACGGATTCGACATGTCGCGTTGCGGCGAGCGGCCCGTGCTGCTCGGCGGCGGAGTGGGATGCCCTCCGATCTACAGCCTGGCTAAGAACATGATAGCCGCCGACATACTCCCGACAGTCGTGCTCGGATTCAATTCCGACGACAGGATGATCATGATCGAGCAGTTCGAGAATCTCGACATACCCTTTTACGTCGCGACAGTCGACGGATCATACGGCACAAAAGGATACGTGACCGACGTGATCCGTCAGGAGGCTCTCAACCCTGACTGTTTCTACGCATGCGGCCCGCTGCCGATGCTACGCGCGCTCTGCTCGCAGCTCGACATACCCGGACAGGTGAGCCTGGAGGCCCGTATGGCCTGCGGGTTCGGCGTGTGCATGTGCTGTTCGCTTGAAACTAAAAACGGACCGAAACGTATCTGCAAGGATGGTCCCGTATTCGATAAAGAGAATCTGATATGGAAGTAAAGGAAAACAGAGTGTCCGCCCCCGATCTGAGTGTCAGCCTCTCGGGAGTTCGACTCAAGAATCCGGTGATACCCGCGAGCGGATGTTTCGGATACGGATACGGCATGACCGAATATTATGACATCAACGTGCTCGGTTCGATATCGTTCAAGGGCACGACACTTCATCCCCGGTTCGGCAATCCGCTTCCCCGTGTGGCGGAATGTGTGTCGGGACTGATCAACTCCGTCGGCCTTCAGAATCCGGGCATCGACGAGGTGGTCAGTGTCGAGCTTCCGAAAATGCGCGAAGCGTTCCACGGTCCGATCATCGCGAACATCAGCGGTTTTTCGGTCGACGAATACCGCGAGTGCTGCCGGCGCATAGAAGGTGAGGAGCAGGTGGCCATAATCGAGCTTAACGTAAGTTGCCCCAACGTTCATGGCGGCGGCATGAGCTTCGGCACATGTCCTGACTCCGTGGCCGAGGTTGTCAGGGCGGTCAAGGAGGTGACCACACTTCCTGTCTATGTGAAACTCTCGCCCAATGTGACCGACATAGTCTCGATCGCCCGCGCTGCTGAAGACGCCGGTGCCGACGGACTCTGCCTGATCAACACCCTGCTCGGCATGAGGATCGACCTGAAGACACGCAAGCCTGTCGTGGCCAATGTCATGGGCGGGTTCTCGGGACAGGCCGTCTTTCCGGTCGCGCTGAGGATGGTATACCAGGTCTCGCAGGCATGCGGCATTCCCGTGATCGGGTGCGGCGGCGTCACTACAGCCGAAGACGTGCTGGAGATGATGATGGCCGGCGCGCGTGCCGTCGAAGTCGGCACGGCCAACCTCATAAACCCCTGGGCATGCCGCGACATAATCGACAGCTTGCCGGAAGCGATGGCGCGTTACGGCATAGAAAGCCTCGCTTCGCTGCATGACTGACAAAACAAAAACAGAAACAAAACGGAACAAATGAAAAAAGATGTAATCATAGCCTGTGATTTCGCTTCTCCCGAGGCGACATACGCGTTTCTCGACAATTTCAAGGATGAGAAACCTTTCATCAAGATCGGTATGGAGCTTTTCTATGCAGGAGGACCTGAGATAGTGCGCGAGCTGCGCCGCCGCGGACACAAGATATTTCTCGACCTCAAGCTTCACGATATACCCAACACAGTGCGTAAGGCGATGAAAGTCCTGTCGTCGCTCGACGTCGATATGGTCAACGTCCATGCCGCAGGAACTATCGAGATGATGCGCGCCGCGCTCGAAGGCCTTCAGGAGGGACGTCCCGACGGCTCGCGCCCTCTCATCATAGCCGTGACTCAGCTCACAAGCACTTCCGAAAAGGCTCTTCACGAGCAACTTCTCATACCGGAGTCGATCAACGACACAATCATCAGATATGCCGCCAACGCCCGCGAGGCAGGACTTGACGGAGTGGTATGCTCACCGCTTGAAGCCGCGATCGTGAAAGAGGCATGCGGACAGGAGTTCCTGACCGTCACACCCGGCATACGCTACCCCGACGCAGCAAAAGATGACCAGAGCCGCATCACCTCGCCGGCCCGCGCCCGCGAGATCGGTTCCGACTTCATTGTGGTCGGTCGCCCCATCACGGCAGCCGAAGATCCGGTGGCGGCATATCGCCGCTGCTGTGCGGATTTTCTCGGAAAATAATCGATAAGCCTTTATAATACGACTCTGTAAAATGGAAAAAGAAATAGCAAAAGCACTGCTCGGCATCAAGGCAGTCTTTCTGAGTCCCGACAGCCCGTTCACATGGGCGAGCGGCATCAAAAGTCCGATATACTGCGACAACCGCCTCATCCTCACTTCGCCCGAGGCACGCGACCTTGTGGAGAAGTCGATAGCTGAAAAAGTAAAGGAGTACTATCCTGAGGCCGAAGTGCTCATGGGCACAAGCACCGCCGGCATAGCCCATGCCGCCATCGCCGCCCACATTCTCGGCATGCCGATGGGCTACGTGCGCGGAAGCGCGAAAGACCATGGCCGCAACAACCGCATCGAGGGGCGTCTTGAGCCGGGTCAGAAAGTCGTGGTGATCGAAGACCTGATTTCGACCGGAGGAAGCTGCATCGACGTTGTCGAGGCGCTTCGTGAGGCCGGCGCGGAAGTGCTCGGCGTAGTGTCGATCTTCACCTACGGAATGAAGAAAGGACTTGAGCGTCTTGCCGCCGCGAATGTAGAGAACCATTCGCTGTCGAATTTCGACACGCTCGTCGAGGTGGCCGCAGAGGAGAAGTATATCGCTCCCGAAGATGTCGACAGACTCCGCCGCTTCATGGCGAACCCCTCGGATGAATCGTGGACGAAATAATCCACGGTTCATGATCCGGAACATTTACAAAAGCTCTTAACACCATAACACCACCTGCTTATGCGCCACCTGATAGACCCTACCGACCTGTCGTCGGAAGAACTTAACGAGATAATAGGTCTCGCACTCGATATAATCGACAACCGCCCGAAATATGCCGAGGCATGCAAAGGGAAGAAGCTCGCCACACTCTTCTACGAGCCGTCCACGCGCACACGTCTCAGTTTCACATCGGCCATGATGGAGCTTGGCGGAAACGTCATCGGCTTCTCCGACGCCATGAACTCCTCGGTGAGCAAGGGTGAGACAGTGGCCGACACCACGCGTGTCATCAACTGCTTCGCCAACATAATCGCCATGCGTCACTTTGTCGAAGGGGGGCCCTTCGTGTCGGCGCTTCATTCGAGCACACCCGTGATCAACGCCGGCGACGGCTCGCACGCCCATCCGACCCAGACGCTCACTGACCTTCTGACCATCAAGCGCGAGATAGGAAGATTCGACAATCTCACCGTCGGCTTCTGCGGCGACCTCAAATTCGGACGCACCGTGCACTCGCTCATCAAGGCGCTGTCGAAATTCAAGGGCATAAACGTGATACTCATCGCGCCTGAAGAACTTCGTCTGCCCGGCTACATGAAGCAGGAGGTCTGTGACCGGCTCGGCATTCCCTGCCGCGAGGTGGAGTCGCTCGAAGAGGTGATGGGCGAACTTGACGTGCTCTACATGACACGCGTACAGAAAGAGCGCTTCCTCGACGAAGATGAATATGAAAGAGTAAAGGATTGTTTCGTGCTGACCGCCGACAAGCTGCGCGATGCCAAACCGACCATGCGGATACTCCACCCGCTGCCCCGGGTCAACGAGATCGCCACCGATGTCGATTCCGATCCCCGCGCCGCATATTTCCGTCAGGTCGAGAACGGCAAGTTTGTCAGGATGGCCCTCATCCTCAAGTTGCTCGAATGGGCTCAGCGCGAAGACAAACACCGCGAGATGCTGCCGCACGACACAGTGAGAGGAGAACACCGCTGCTCGAATCCGAAGTGCATCTCCAACGTCGAGCCGCATGCAGTCGAGCCTCTTTTCCGCCCTTCGGCCGACGGCAACGGCATGAGATGCGTCTACTGCGAGTCGCGCCCGTCAAAATAAGACCGACGCGAGAGCCGGGGGAGCCCGACAGCAGCCAAATAGCAGGCTGATTTTTTGCGGGAATGGAAAAATTTGCGTAATTTTGCGCATGGAAATGAAAGTGGAGTATTCACATATTTACGAATTTCCCAGTCCCGTGTCCCGCAAGGCCACTACAGGTCATGTCAGGTCAATGGGTCAGAGCCTCGGGCGTGTGCGCATGCAGCGTGCACATAAGCAGGCGGATACAATGGAATAATAGCGTGCGGGCGTCCGGTCCTATGTCAGGGCCGGACGCCCGCCGCTTTATTTATAATGATAAATATAACATATACTTAGTTTTTTACAGGAATGAATATGAAAGTAGGAGTCGTGATGGGATCCACGAGCGACCTTGGAGTGATGAAGGGCGCGTTTGAGATTCTTGATCAGTTTGGCGTTGATTACGAGAAGAAAGTGTTCAGTGCCCACCGCACCCCCCTCGCACTCGAAGAGTGGATCAAAGGCGCGCGCGAGCGCGGCATAGTCGCCTTTATCGCCGCAGCCGGAGGCGCAGCCCATCTTGCCGGTGTCGTAGCCGCCCACACGACCCTTCCTGTGATCGGTGTGCCCATCATGTCGAAGGCTCTCCGTGGTCTTGACTCCCTGCTCGCCATGGCACAGATGCCTTCTGGAATTCCCGTGGCTACTGTAGCCATCGACGGCGCGAAAAACGCCGCTCTTCTCGCCATAGAGATCATGGGCGTTACCGATGAACCGCTTCATCAGAAACTCCGCGAATTCCGCGCCGAGCAGGCACGCAAAATACTTGAAACAGAAATCTGACATCACGATATGACTACCCACCGTATTTTCGTCGAGAAACGCCCCGAGTTCCGCGTCGAGGCCGAAAGTCTCCGCCACGAGCTCAACTCGACGCTCGGTCTTGATATAAAAGATCTCCGGTTTATCTGTGTCTACGATCTGTTCGGTTTTTCCGACCAGCTTCTTGACCAGACCCGTTATGGCGTCTTCGGCGAGACTGCCACCGACACAGTCTCCGACACCGTTGAAATCAACGGTCTGCCGCATCTCGCGGTCGAGGCTCTTCCCGGTCAGTTCGACCAGCGTGCCTCTGCCGCTCGCGAGTGCGTGCGCCTTGTAAGTCCCGACGCCGATGTCGAGATACTTTCGGCACGTCTCTACATATTCGACGCCGGTGTGACCGCCGAGCAGATGGAGCGGATCTCGCGCTATCTGATCAACGCAGTCGAGTCGCGACGCAAGAACCTCGATGTGCTTGCCCTGCCCGAGCGCGCCCACGCTCTTCCGGTCAGGACTCTCGACGGATTCCGCGACATAAAGGCCGACGAGGCAGCGGCATACTGCCGTGAGGCAGGTCTCGCCATGAACGCCGACGACCTGATGGAGGTGGTGAGATATTTCACCGCCGAAGGCCGCGATCCCTACGAGACCGAGCTTCGGATACTCGACACATACTGGAGCGACCACTGCCGCCACACCACCTTCACCTCGCGTCTGACCGACATAGAGGTCGAGGAATCATTCATAGCCCCCGAGATCCGCGAGAGCCTTGGCCTCTGGAACCGCATGCGTGCCGATCTGGGACGCGGCGACAAGCCCCTCTGTCTTATGGATCTCGCCACAATCGGCGCACGCTGGCTCCGCGCCAACGGAATGCTCGATGATCTTGAGCAGAGCGAGGAGAACAACGCATGCAGCATCTATGTGGATGTCGACGTGGACGGCGAGACTGAGAAATGGCTTCTCCAGTTCAAGAACGAAACCCACAACCATCCCACCGAGATCGAGCCCTTCGGAGGTGCGTCGACATGTCTTGGCGGCGCGATCCGCGACCCGCTGAGCGGCCGCAGCTATGTCTATCAGGCCATGCGTCTGACTGGCGCGGGCGATATATACCAGCCTGTGGAAGATACTCTCGCCGGCAAGCTGCCGCAGCGCGTCATCACACGCGGAGCTGCCGCAGGTTACTCTTCATACGGCAACCAGATCGGTCTTGCCACCACACACGTCCGCGAGGTGTATCACCCCGGATATGTGGCAAAGAGGCTTGAGGTCGGAGCGGTGGCCGGAGCGGTCCGCGCCAAGGATGTGCGCCGCGAGCGTCCGGCAGCAGGCGACGTGGTGCTGATGTTCGGAGGCCGCACAGGCCGCGACGGCATCGGCGGAGCCACCGGCTCGTCGAAAGAACACACCGAGTCGTCACTTGAGATGTGCGGCAGCGAGGTGCAGAAGGGCAACGCCCCCGAGGAGCGCAAGCTCTCGCGCCTCTTCCGCCGACCCGAGGTGACGCGCCTCATAAAGAAATCAAATGACTTCGGAGCCGGAGGTGTCAGCGTGGCAATCGGCGAGCTTACCGACGGCCTCGACATATACCTCGACCGGGTCACGACAAAATATGAAGGTCTGAACGCCACCGAGCTCGCCATATCGGAGAGCCAGGAGCGTATGTCGGCAGTTGTCGAAGCCAAGGACATGGAGGAATTCATGCGCTACTGCCATGAGGAGAACATCGAGGTGCGCCATGTGGCCGATGTGACCGATTCCGGGCGCATGAGACTCTTCCGCGACGGAAAGATCGTGGCCGATCTCAGCCGCGAGTTCATCGACTCCGCAGGTGCTCCCCATTTCGCCAAGGCGCGCATCGAGGCAGTCAAGCCGGGCGATCCGTTCCTCCGCGAGGTTGAAGGAGAGGACTTCGACGCCAAATTCGTCAACAACCTGCTTGACCCCAACGTCACATCGCAGCGCGGTCTGATCGAGATGTTCGATTCTTCGATCGGCGCTTCGACAGTGCTCATGCCATTCGGCGGCGCGACCAACGGCACGGAGACTCAGGTCAGCGTGCAGAAACTCCCTGTCGGATCTCACTTCACCAACACCGCCAGCATGATGGCATGGGGATTCAACCCGTTCATCACCTCATGGAGTCCGTATCACGGCGCCGCATACGCGGTTGTGGAGGCTGTGGCCAAATCAGTGGCCGCAGGCGCTGATTTCCGCCGCATGAGGTTCTCATATCAGGAGTATTTCGAGCGCATGAACTCGGAGAAGGCCTGGGGCAAGCCCCTTGCGGCTCTGCTCGGCGCGCTCCGCATGCAGAAAGAACTCGGACTCCCGTCGATCGGCGGCAAAGACTCGATGAGCGGAACATTCGGCGATATCAGTGTGCCCCCGACTCTGATCGCTTTCGGAGTCGCACCGGTCGATGCCCGCGACGTGATAAGCCCCGAGTTCAAGAAAGCCGGCAGCGGACTCTATCTTGTAAAGCACACTCCGCTTGCATCGGGCATGCCCAACACCGCCGCACTCTCTGCGGCCTACGACGCCGTCAACCGCGAGATCAAGGCCGGCCATATAATCAGTGCCTATGCGATAGGCTTCGGCGGACTCGCCGAGGCAATCGTCAAGATGTCGCTCGGCAACCGCATCGGAGCCGACGTATCTTATGACAAGGATGCGCTCTTCGACGCCGCCTACGGATCAATAGTGATCGAGGCTGTAGAGCCGATAGACATACCGGGCGCGGAATTCATCGGATCGACCGTGGCCGAACCGACTGTGATGATCGAGCA
>CAMWRV010000046.1 GCA_947176745.1 uncultured Muribaculaceae bacterium | reverse complement strand
AAGCTAATGCCGACTTGAGAATCTATAATCAAGTCGGCTTTTTTCGGACGGATACGGTCAACATAGGCATAAATCAGAATGAAGCGGCACTTATGGGAGAATATTCCGGCCAGTTCGGCAACTGGGGACTGTCGGGCAATCTCAAGGCTGTCTACCGTCATCTCCGGCAGGACCGCAAAAATCTCGACAGACTGTTCTTGACGCCCCGGGCTGACATTTCCTATCGTCCCGCCGACAGATGGTTTATACGTTATTCTGCTTCTTTGGATCACAAAATGCCCTCGGCTGCCGAGATCAGCGATGTCAGTCAAAACATACAGTCGGGTATGCTTCGACGGGGAAATCCTGATTTAAAGCCGTTCCGCGTGATCAGCCAGTCGCTCGACGCTTCTTTCCGGTGCCGTCCGGTCACAGCCGACGCACGCATCGAATACCGCAACGAACACAACCCCGTGATGGAATCCGTAATATTTGATAACGGTCAGTTTGTTAGGACATTTTTCAATCAGCGCTCATTTCAGCGACTCGTTGTCGGAGGTTCCCTCTCGTTGCGTCCATGGAAGGACCATCTCTCTATAACTGCCTCTCCCGTGCTTACGCGATATTTCAGTCATGGCCTGGATTACTCGCACTGTCACAATATATTCCGTCTCGGTCTCAGTGTCGATTTCTCCTACGGCAACTGGCTCGCCTATGGCAATATAATGTCAGGACCGGCCAACAGCATGTACGGCGAGGAAATAATCGAAGAAAAAGACATGAACCAGATAATGATAGGTTATAAACGAGACAAATGGTCGGTTCATGCCGGAGTTTTCAATGCTTTCATCAACTATTGGATGCAGTCGCGCAACCTATCTGCCCTTACACCCTACAGATCAGTGGCCCGCAGTGGCCATAACAGCTCATATATTGCGGTCAGATTCAGCCTTATGCTCGATTTCGGAAGAAAAGCTCATGATGTCGATATCCGCCACAACGACATAGATAATGATTCCGGAATACTGACCGGAACAAAATAAGCACTTGTCAAACCGATAAACAAACCGATAAACAAACCACAGAATGGAAAATTTATCAGAAAAAACCTCTTTCTCGCCCCGCAGATGCAGGGCATGTTGGAAATGTGTCGCGGTGTGTCCTCGTGGCGCGATAAGCAAGGTCGGATTTTTATGGCACCGCCATGCCAAGGTGGATTACAGTAAATGCATAGGCTGCCGCGCCTGTGTGAAAGCCTGCCCCAAAGGATGCTTTATCAGCCGCGATGCGCTCAAGAAGCCGTGAGGGCGCGGGTCAGCCGGGCGGCGAGGCCGCCGGCTTCGGCGGGTGTGATCTGCTGCGAGGCGTCGGTCAGAGCGCGTGCGGGGCAGATGTGGCTCTCGATCAGCAGCCCGTCGTAGCCTGATTCTATGGCGCGGGCCGACAGCGGCTCGACAAGGCCGCGCGTTCCTCCCATGTGCGAAGGGTCACAGAACATCGGCATTCCGGGGAAACGCCGTCTCATCTCTTCGGCCAGATCCCAGAGAGGAGTGTTGCGGTATCTCTTCTCTCCATATGTCTTGAAGCCCCGGTGTATCATACCGATGTTTCTGATCCCGGCGTCCATGAGACGCTCCATGTCGCCGCTCCAGAGCTCAAGGTCGGCACACACCGGATTCTTTACGAAGACCGCTCTGTCGGTGCCTCTCAGGGCGTCGGCTATCTCCTGCACGGCAAATGGCGAGGCTGCCGTCCGTGCGCCTATCCACAGGATGTCGATGCCGGCTCTCAGTGCCGGCTCGACATGTGCCGCACTCCCGATTTCGGTCGATGTGGCCATGCCCGTGGTCTCCTTGACCTCGCGCAGCCATTCAAGTGCTTCCTCGCCTCTCCCCTCGAAGCCGCCGGGACGTGTGCGGGGTTTCCACACTCCGGCGCGGAATATGCCGATACCCGCGTCGCTCAGCGCCCGCGCTGTCTTAAGTGTCTGTTCACGGCTTTCGGCCGAACACGGGCCGGCTATCACGACCGGTCCTTCTGTCGTAGTGTATTCTGACAATATCGATAATATGCTGTTCATGTTTTTACGGTTCATTCAGGCGTAGGCGTGCATGGAGTCAAGAAGATTCACGCCCGCGTATGTCATGACTATTGAAAGCGACGCGAAGATGAGGTATGAGTGGAAGAGCAGGGGGCGGTTGCGCATTCCCGTGCTCCTGTGCATCGGCAGGGCATAGAGAAGCAGCGTGACGAGAGCCCATGTCTCCTTGGGATCCCATGCCCAGTATCTCCCCCACGACACGTTCGCCCACATCGCGCCGGCGAATATACCGACAGCGAGAAGGTATGTGCCGGCTGCCAGTGCCGTGAGTGACGTCGCGGTCAGCTCTTCTCTTCTTGTGCGCGACAGAAGCGCTGTCACCCCTGCTGGAAGCGTGAAGGCCAGCAGCGCGTAGGCGGTCATGACTATCGACACATGTATCGCCAGCCATGGCGAATCGAGCACCGGCATGAGCGGAGTCATGGCCGGATCGCGTGTGCCGATCCACGACACGAGCGCAACGCATCCGGCGGTAAGCAGTACGGCCGATGTCAGTAAGCGGTCATTACGAGCGGCGATCGCCCCGGTCACTACTATGCCTGTGGCCATGAACCGCAATATCTGAGGTGAGTCGGCCAGAGGCGCATGTCCTGTCACGTACCATTGCCATGCGAGCACGCATATTCCTGCCACGGCCGCCGTCCACGAGGCTATTCGCGTGTTCACCCCGCAGAGAGAGAGAAGGGCGGCGGCGAATATTAAAATGAAGTATATGCGCGGCGGGTCAGTCCTGTTCCACAGAAGCTCGGCCTTGATTTCGGCATCGGGACGCATGTTGATGTCTCCTTCGGCAAGCGGTGTGAAAAGAGTGCCCTCGATGAGTTGTCCGAGCAGTGCCACCCGCTCGTCAAGCTGGAGCACGGCCTTGTCGAGACTCCCCTCTCCGCCACGGTAGATTGCGGCGGGACGGTATGTGGCCGAGTCACTGTAGAGCGCGCGCGGAGACACATGTTTGCTGTCGACGCCGAGTGCTTTCCTAAGCGGTCTGCTTTTCACATAGAGGAAAGGCGCGTCGCTCCATTCCTCGGGATATAGTATCAGCGAGGCGACAAACCGTGTGGCCGACAGTTCGCCCGCTTTCTCTTTTCCTGTCAGTTTCAGCGTGAGCTCGCGGCTGACTGTGCCGAACGGCACCACCCTCCCGTTGAATATCACCTGTCTTCCTTCCAGCGAGTCGGCGCGCGCCTCGTCGATCGCCGGATAGGCGGCTTCGGCCTCAGCTGTGCAAAGCGTCAGAAGAATGGCTGCCATCACCGCCGGAACAGGTTTCTTCCATCTGCAGCGTCTTGCAAGCATCCATGCTCCCGACAGTGTGAAAAGCAGATAGCCGGCGTATGTCACCGCCGTTCCTGCCGGATCATGGCTGACGGTCAGCACAGTGCCCCCTTTGCCGTCTGACGACGTCTGGTACAGGCGGTAGCCCGCGATGCGCCCTATGCGGTTCATCGAGATTTCCATATCTTCCGATCCTTTCACGGCAAGTCGTGTGCGGAAATCGCGCGGGAAGGTCATGCCCGGATAATATTCGGGCGTGAACGACACAAGTGTCATCTCCGCCGGAAGCGGCGATTCTTTCCCCTCTTCGGTCACGAACACTGTCGCCGTTTCTCCGGGCGAAAGCCGCAGTGTGCCCCGCTCCGACAGAAAGGCTGTCAGTCCCCCTCCGGCCAGTATGAGCAGAAACGACAGATGCATGAGAAACAGCGGCGGTCGCCGCCGCAGGTTTCTGCCGGCAAGACTGCACGCTGTCGCCGCCCCTATGGCGCACCACAGTGCTGTCCACCACCACGATCCGTAGACCGCGGGCGGCATCAGCGTGGTCGAGCCTATGAAGAGTGCCGTGGCGACGCTGACAATCGATATGAGTCTCTCAGTAAGGGGCATATCCGTCGTGTCTGCATTTCCTGATGGCCATGCATTCAGTCTCGATCAGCCATCCCGGCCGGCACACGGGAGCGAGCACGGTCACGGTCGGTATGTCGGGAAAACGGCGTGCGAATATCTCTCTGACTGTAGGGGCGTCGGCAACGTCGCGCAGGTACACTATAAGGTGCGCCACGTCGTTCCATTCGCATCCCCCTTCGGTCAGAAGCGCCTCGATGTTGTCGAGCATGCGCCCGGTCTGGGCCTTGATGTCGCCCGGATGTACAATCTCTCCACGGTTGTCGATGCTTGCTGTGCCGGATATGAAGACGTGGCGACGGTCGCCGCGGCTCACAGCCGTGCCGCGCTCGAAGGCTACGCCATATTCTGCCGTCGGGTTGAGGTGGGATCGGGCGTGGAGATAGGTCATCTGTCCCGGCTCCAGCGACGTGTCGGAGTATGCGTTGAATGCCACCGTCATGCGGTGGTCAGGCAAACTTCCGTTTATGCCGGTCGAGGCTATGAAGTGGGTGTCGGCTGTCAGACCTTCACGGTCAAACAGATCGTTGCGTCCCTCTACGACTCCCTGATAGTTCACATCGACATCGCGCACCATGAACCATGTCCTGACGCAATGCGCGACCAGCGATCCTCCGCGTGCGGCGAGTGTCGCGGCGAGTGTCTCAAGATAGCGTGCCGTCATGTTGTATGAGCAGTCCGGTTCGCAGTGTGTGTCGCCTGTCCAGATTTCTCCCCGGCTGTTCTCCCAGACTCCTTTTGAAGTCTGGCGGAAACCGGCGTCTTCCTGATATATTACCCAGAGGGCGAGTTTGCTTCCGTCGAGCGGGGGCTGCTGTATGACCGATGTCGCGCAGTCTCTCTTCGTCTCCGCCGGAAGCGGAGTCTGGTTGGCGGCGTCGCTCACAAACCAGCGCATGAACACGGGCTGCATTCCGGCTCCGGCAAGTTCACTGAGTCTGCCGGCTGCCTCGGCCATGCGTCGTGCGCATGTATCGAAAGCTTCGTTGTCGCGGGGACTCTCAATCATGGCGTGCGCCTCGCGTCTCCCCTCGTCGAAGAGGGCGACGCGGGCCGTAACGCCGTCGATTTCATATTTTATGTATTCCATAATCTGTTTACAATGTCAGGTGTGGGTCTGAGTGTTTCGGTGTGGATCAGCGGGGGCATCCTCCGTCTATCCAGTTTTTGATCACGTCGAGACGTTTGCTGTCGGGAATCTCGACCGAATGGTCGTAGCGCCAGTCTGCCGATTCATCTGTGGAGAGTATGCGGTAAAGCACACTCTCTTCGCTTGCTCCCGGCATGGCGCGAAGACGGTCGGGGTCTTTGACCGACGGCACGCCGACGGTCTCGTCATAACTTTTCCCTTCGGTGAGGCTGAGCCCTCCGGCGGCGTGGTTCGATCCGCCGTGGCACTGCGTGCATGTCGTGTTGAATATGTCGCGCTGTATTACGCCATACATAGAGACGTCGGTCTTCTCATCTGAAGTTATCCTTATGGTGTCGTCGCCGGCGACAGGAGCTGACAGGAATGTGGCCGTGCGCCGGCGCAGACGGTCGGTCACGCAGAGTTCAACGCTTGTCACTTCGGCGGGTATCGACGAGAGAATCACGTCTATGCGTCCGTCGGCGTCGGGTTCGGCGGCTTTGCTTATGAGGGCGTATTCGTTCCCCTCCGCAAATCCGGCGAGCGACAGCGAGTAACCTTCCGCCCACGTTCCGGTGCCTTCGACCGTCGCGGTGAGCCGTGCTGTCAGTCCGTTGCCGTTTTCCTGCGGGATATAGTCGTCATACAGACGTCCTTCGTCGCACGACGCCATGACTGCCAGGAAGCTCATGAACAGTAGTCCGGTTGTCTTGTATCCCATTGTCAGAATGTGTATTGCGCCATTACTGTCACCGAGTGGGTGGCCAGTCCGAGGTTGTCTTCGTCGCGGTCCATCTGCCGTTCGTGGCCGGTGCGGCCGGTGTACTGGTACATGGCCTGAAGCTTGAGGTTGATCTTGTCGATGAAGTAGTTCACACCGACCGACGGCATGTTGAGTAGTCCCCCTTTTGTGGTGGAGTTACGTTCCATCAGGTCGTAGCGGAGAGCACCCTGTAGATGGGGCGTTATGAAATATCCGGCCTGCGCATAGCCTCCCCAGTAGTCGAAACTGCGGTCGATCTTCTGGCGCTTCGTGAAACCGACATGCATGTAGTATGCCTCGGCTCCGAAATACCAGCGGTTGTGTATCCACGACCACTCCACTCCGACGCGGGTGTCGTTGGTGCTCTCGTTCTCGCTCTCGACATTGAGCGAGGCCGACACTCCGACAAGCATCTTGTCGGAGTCGAGACGGCGCGGATCTCCCTGCGAGGCGGGCATCACGCCATAGGGCTGCCATGTGAGTCGTCCGGCGTAGAGAAGCGAGGGCACATGCCAGTCGTCGCTCAGGGTCTTGGTTGAGGTGTTGACCGATGACCCGGTGCCGTTGAATACGCCGAGCTGATATCCCCATTTCTTCCACAGCATGCCGTGTACCTCGACGCCGAGGTCGAATCCGGTGCCGATGTTGGGCGTCACCGCGTTGAGCGAATAGGGCAGAATGACGGGGGCGGTCAGCGATGTCGGCAGTGTCGGGAAAAGAGTCTCGCCGAGAGTGGTCAGATATGCGTGAGAGAAAGGAGTCTTGAATTTGCCGACACGCACGCCGATCGACTCTTTCGGCCTGATGTCGGCCCATGCCTGCTGCAGCAGCGCGCCCCCGGAGGCGGCCGCGTTGATCGACAGGTTGAAGGTCACTATGCCGAAGGCGCGGCCGGTAAAGCCCAATACGGCGTAGGGAATGGCGAATCCGGAGTTTGCCACGTTGTCCTGGTTGTAGGCCGGGTCGAGACCTGCGTCGTCGTAATAGTTGTAGTTGGCCGATGCCTGCACGAGCAGGTAGGGTTTGAAGAGAAAGTCTCCCTTCTTTGTAGTGAAGGTGAATCCCCGGTGGTCGGCAAGCGACACGACGCCGTTTTCGGTGTCGGCGTCATATTGCGCTCTTGCCCCGTGTGCGAGACCGAGAGCCGCGAGAATGGTTATGATTATATGCTTTTTCATGAAGGTCAGGTTGTTTCTGTTTTTGTAAGTTGAAATATATTTATTTCGGGGTCAGTCTATAGCGACTGCAGGAAGCGCACAAGTGCCTTGCGGTCGTCAGAGGGCATGGAGGCGAACTTCTTTTTTGACGCCTCTCCTTCGCCGCCGTGCCACATTATGGCCTCGACGAAGTTGCGGGCGCGACCGTCATGCAGGAAGTATGTGTGTCCGTTTACCTTCTCCTGGAGTCCTATGCCCCAGAGCGGTGTGGTGCGCCATTCGTTGCCACGGGCGAGTCCCGACACATAGTTGTCGTTGAGACCGGCCCCCATTATCTCCGAACCCATGTCGTGGAGCAGGAAGTCGCTGTAAGGGTGTATGGTCTGGCCTCCGAGCCACGGCAGCGCGGTTCCGGCAAGCAGTGTCGATCCGCGCGGGCGGGTGTGGAGTGTGGTGACGTGGCAGAGGTGGCATCCGGCCTCGTAGAACATCGCCTCTCCTCTCACCACCTGCGGGTCGTTGACGTCGCGCCGGGCCGGCACTCCGAGCGACTGCATGTAGAGGTCCACGTTTTCCATGTCTTCGGTCGATATGTCGAGCTGGTCGTAGCTCAGACCCATCATCGAGCCTTCCTGCATCTGGATCTGACCCTCGCAGATCTCTTCGGGATAGCGGGAGTTGGTGACACCCATGTCGCTTGAGAACCCGAGTTCGACTGTCAGGTCGGCGTGCTGGGCCTTGTTGCCCGACACGCCGAGCGACATCACTCCGCGTTCGTTGATGTAGTTGCACCGCCCGCTTATTCCCCATTCAGGATAGTTGCTTTTGGCCGCGAGGCGTTCGATCTCGTTGCGGTCGAGCGACATGATCTGGCCCATGCCGACATGACGCAGAGGCACGCGCACCGAGCAGAACAGATCTTCGGGGTCGATCTCCTCGGCATACCAGTCGGTTATCCTGTATTCCGGAAGAGCCAGCTCATATGTCTCGCCGTCGGGAAACGAGAATGTCTGGTAATGCCAGTCCACATGCAGTTTTCCCTCGGGGCGCACGCCATAGATCGACTGGTCGTGGAGCACGCGTCCGTACGAGCGGAAGAAGGCGCCGTTGCGCCGCGTTATGTAGACGAGCATGGCCGAGAAACCGTAGTTTCCCGAGCCGTTGTCGCTCCACACGCCGGGGCGTGTCCTGCCGGCGTTGCGGTGGCAGCTTCCGCAGGAGTATCCGGCGTATACGGGTCCGAGTCCTCCCCCTTCGCTGTTGGTCGAGGTTCTGACGTCGTCATAAAGTCTGTCGCCGCGCACGAACCGTGTCAGGTATTCTCCCGATACCCAGGGGGCTTCGGAATCGTAGGCGAGCGATGAGTTCATGAATATCGTGGAGGTCCCGGCAGAAAGCGCGTAGCCTGCCGGAACCTCTATGTCGAGTGTGTCAAGACCGTCCTCCCCGCACGCTGTCAGCAGCAGTGCCGCCGACAGTGCGCACAGGGAGTGCGGTATCAGTCTTCTTGATGACATAGGCCGTAATCTCTCATTTCTTGATCGTGCGGGGTGCGCCGTCTTTGAAAAGCAGGAATTCGAGTGTGTGGAATCCGCGTACTGACTGCACTGCCTCCACCTTGTCATCGTCGTCGCCGTCGCTCCAGTTCAGGTCGTCATAGTTGCCCGAGTTGAGGATCTGCACGATGGCGTCCTGGTCGAGAGGCCACGAGTCCATGTTGGGGTCGAGACCGAGAGCGTCGACGGGTCCGAAGAGGAATGCCTCGCTCTTCTCCCACGGTTCGCGGGCTTCGAGCCATGCGTTGCAGGCGGTGGCGAAAGCCTCGTCAGAGGGAGCGTTCTTGAAGTTGACGACAGCCTGGCAGAGCGCGGCGTTGCGGGTGCGGAGTTCCTGATAGGTGGGAAGCACCACTGCGTCGACGAAGTTGTCTACGATCGGCTGGAGACGGCTGTCGTTATCGCCGACGGCTGAAAGCGCGTTCTTGAGGTCATTCGACAGGAGTTCCTCAAGATCGGCGCATGCGGTCATGGCGGCGCGGCTCTCGTTGCTGTTGATGTTGTTGCGGAAAGGCTGGGGTATGGCCAGTATCGCAGACGCAGTGCCGGCGATCGCGCTCTTCACTTTGCCGTCGAGCTCAGGATTGATCTGTGCCATTAGCGCCGAGATCGAGCTTGGGCTCACAGTGCCGTCGGTGCTGCCGTAATATGAGTTGCGGATCGAGAGGATGTTGTTGGAGTAGTCGTCGCGCGAGTGCCATGAATACCATGATTCCACGGCATAGAGCGCACGCTGGGTCTCCCCTTTGGCATACAGGTTGTAGGGGTCGCCGATCTTTGCCGTGCCGACCTCGTTGGCAATGTCGGCGCAACCGTCGATGATCTGCTCGATGCAGCTCATCGCGCTTGGATAGTCGTTGCCGTTGTGAGCCTTGAAAGTGCTGGCGAACGACGCGCCCCCTTCATAGGAGTTTGCCCACGCCTCATAAAGGGTGTTGGCGTCAGAGCGGAGAAGCTGGCCCACCTGGACCATGTAGTTGCCCCAGCTTGCGGCATTAGCCTCCGTATAATCGAGGTTTGCGCTGTCGTCGGTTCCTGACTGGCCCGGTTCATTTTTGTCTGACTCGCACGCAGTGAATATAAGAGCGGAAGCCGCGAGTCCGAGAAGGAAATTTCTTTTCATGATGTATATTGTGTTTATATTAATTTTATAAGATTTATAAGACTTATAAGACTTATAAGACTTATAAGACTTATAAGATTTATAAGACTAATCTTTTGTCATTTCCGAAAGAACCATCCGACATAAGCGATTCCGATTGCAAACTCGTTTTCCGAGTTGTATGGTCCTTTGCCAAACACGTTCTGTGTTCCGATCTGTCGGGTGGTATAGTCGGCCTTTACCACAAGGTTAGGGAGTGCCTGCCAGTTGAGACCGGCCTGCCACTGGCTGACTTCAAGACGGCTGTCCATCGTCATGCGGCCCTCTCCGCGATACTGCGGGTTGTAGTATTCATATCTCACATAAGGCCAGATCACAGGGCAGCGGGCAGCTTTCACCACCGACGCGATGTTGAACCCGACTTCGGCCCCATAGCTGAGCGCGTTTTTAGCCACAGGTATCAGGCGGGAATAAGGAGACTTGTTCGAGAGCATGCGGTTGGCTTCGCTCAATGCGGCTGAGTTGCCTACATAACCGTATGTAACGTTGGCGCGGGCGGTGATGAAACGGTTGCGGTATTGCGCGTCCCATGTCGCCACTGCCACTGGTATTCTTCCGATCGCGGAGTAGGTCTGCTCTTTGTCGGAATTGCGTCCCGCGTCGTGACAATAGTAGACTGAGAATCCTGTTCTTAGTCCCGGCACTCCACGGTAGTCGAGGCGCGCCACATAACCGGGCGATGTGAAGTTGTCTGTCTCGAAAAATCCCTGTTTGCCGCCGATGATCCAGTCGTTGCGGTCGAATCCGTTGGCGTTCAGTCCGGCCACCACCATTACCTGATAGTCGAAAAGGGCGTGCCGGCTGCCGAATGTCCCGAAGAATTCGATGCCGGTCTCATGCCATGTCGAGGGGAGCAGTGCGGTCTCGGCCTCGGGGCGCGACGTGCCGAAGAAGTTGATAGGCTCGTGGTGTGCGTTTGTCAGTCCGACAGGCACGATCATGTGTCCGGCTCTGACATTGAAGGCAGGAGTGATCAGGCGCGTTATGTGCAACTGCTCCAGCGCGACTTCTCCCCCTTTCTCGATCTCGGTCTCATACTCGCCGTTCTCGCTGTTCTCAAGTTCGACTGCGGTGCCGGTGCCTCCGGCCTCGAACTCGATCTCTGCTCCGAGTATCCATGAGGGTGTGAACTTGAAGTCGGTGGCGAGCACGAAGCGGGGTATCGACACTGTGTTGCGGTGTGTGCGGGCGTTTCCCCCGCCGGTTCCGGCGAAGCGGTTTATACCGTAGTCCTTGAATTGGGCGAGTATCTCTCCGTATCCTCCGAAACGGAATCTGTCGTATCCTGTCGTGTCGGCCTGAACGGCCTCTGTGGCTGCGTTCGCCTGGGTCAGCGACATGGCGGCAAGCAGGAGCGCGCCGAGTGGTTTTCTGATGTCCATGATGGGGCTGTTGGTTTTCAGCCGCAAAATTAGGCCATACCGGAAAGCCCGTCAATACTGCATTTAGATGATATTTGCCATGTGATTGGTGCTGTCTGCCCGCGAATGTCTAATTGTCCGCGATAATAATCATTCTTTTATGGTATTGGCCTCTCCGTTTCCTATTTGTAATTTTGCATGGGAAAAAGACTTCAGAAAAATCAGACAACACATATGGTTGACAAACGGCAAGGTTACATGCCCTCCCACACCATGAGGGAACTTATTCGCGACAACGCTCTTCTTCTGCCTGCCATAAGCCGGTTCAACATCGCTTTCGGCTTCGGCGACCGCACGGTCAGGCAGATCTGCGCCGACAATGGTGTCGACACCGGCACTTTCCTCACGGTGTGCAATCTTCTGAGCGGGTATGAGTATGACCCGCTCAAGGTCTCTCTCGATTCGCTTATGGTATATCTCAAGCGCGCGCACTCCTCATTTCTCGATGTCACGTTCCCAAACATCAGACACCGTCTGATCGAGGCAATCAACAGTTCGGAGACCGGCGAGGTGGCGCTCCTGCTGATGAAGTTCTTCGACAATTATGTGGTAGAGGTCCGAAACCACATGGATCATGAGAACAATGTGATTTTCCGTTACGTCGGGGCTCTTCTTGAAAATCGCATCGATGAGGATTTCTCCATAGCCGCGTTCTCTGGCAACCACAGTCATATGGCCGCCAAGCTCAACGAACTCAAGGATATTTTTATCTATCACTACAAACAGAACGAGAACCCTCGGCTCAGCGCCGCCCTCTTCGACATAATAATGTGCGAGCGCGACATGATGGCGCATTTCGATGTCGAGAACATGCTCTTCATTCCGGCCGTAGAGAATCTTGAGAGCAACCTGCGTTCCATGCTTGAGACCGCACCTGTCTCGGCTGACGATGATGAAGCCGATCCATCCGGCCCCGTAAGTTCTCTGAGCGAACGCGAGAAAGACATAATCCGCCACATCGCCCACGGCAAGGTCAACAAGGAGATTGCCGACGCGCTCTGCATATCGGTCCACACCGTGGCCACCCACCGCCGCAACATAAGCTCCAAACTCGGCATACACACCTCGGCGGGACTCATCATATTCGCCATTATCAACCACCTCGTCGACGTCAACGAAGTCTCTCCGGTATAGCCGGGATTCAAAAAAATAAAAAATTTTCGAGGGAGGACTGAACAACTTCCCCCTCAGGATTGTATTATAGTCAGAAATCGTTTCATGATGTTAGGTTAGTTCGAAAAGTTATTATTGAAAAAAAGAAACCGCCGATGTGAATCGGCGGTTTTCTTTTTGCTGGCGTTCTTATGGTTATTTCAGCGGGCTGGAGGTGTCGGAGCCGGCGGCCTCGGTGATGTTCCGCTTGGTGAATGCCTGTGTCGTGCAGTTGGTCACGGTGTTGGCTTTTACGGTCACTTTCGCGCCCTCGTTGGGTGTGCTGTTGAACAGGAGTATGCCCGACGGCTCGCCGTCTGCCTCGACCCACGCGTCGGTCACGCCCGACATGTCGATCGAGTTGTCATTCACCTCGATGTCGGCGGTCTTCACTGAGTTCTTCAGGCGGATGCCGTTGACTCCTGCGGTGATGGTGTTGCCGTTGACTGTCACGGTGCCGGTGAGATTCTCCACCTTCACACCATCTTTTCTGGCATTGACAATGGTGTTGCCTGTCACCACGGCGTCGGTGGCCGCGCCTCCGAGCAGTGCGCTGATCGACACTCCGTTGTAGGCCGCGTTGCGGATCACGTTGTCTTTCACAGTCACGGTTCCGGTTATGTCGAGCAGGTAGAGTCCGTTGGCGTTGGCGCGCACATCGGCGGCATATTCGATCGTGCAGCCCTCGATGGTGAGGTTCTCGGCAGTCTGGTTGCCGCCTCCATGTGCGTGCTGCACTGCCACGGCTGCATCTTTCATGTCAAGGAAGCGGCAGTTGCGGATCACGGTGTTGAGCGTGCTCACAGTGTATTGCGGCATGAATCCTCTCTCGCGGAATGTGAGTCCCTCCAGTGTCAGGTTCTCGAGCATGGCGGGTTTGCTGAGTGCTGTGTTCGTGTAGAAGTCGAAACCGGCGATCGCCTTGTCTGATGTCGGGTCTCCCTTGATGGTCAGATTTCTGACATTGCTTCCGCTCACGAAGCTGATTGCGGGGTAGTCGGTTCCTCCGGCCACGTCGATAGTCACCGGCTGCGAGGTCTCGCCGATGGTGAGTGTGCCTACGGGCGCGCTGATGTGCAGTGTCAGCGGTGACTTCAGGTTTTCGGGAACGGTTATGGCGTCTACCGCCGAGTTGACGCGTACGTCGCCACCTTCGGCAAGCGATTCGTCACCGGTGAAGTCGCTGATGTCGAATCTCCCTTCCCAGCCTTCATCGACGCGGATGCTCCAGTCGGAGGTCGAGCTGAGCAGCGAGCCGTAGATGTTGGTGCGGTGATTCCTCTTCAGTGGCGCGTTGGGCACTGCCACGGCATTGGTCGAGACTCCGGCAGAAGCTCCGTTGAATGCCCCGAGTGTCAGGTTCGACACGCTTCCTCCGGCCGGAACGAGCGCGTAGCCCATTGCCATGTAGCTGTATCCACCCTCCACCGGGAATGCCTCGCTGAGAAGAGCGTTGTCGACTGCTGTCAGAGGCAGCACCACGTTGACGGGTGTTCCCTCGGCCTCTCCGGTCAGCAGGTTGAGTGTCGTGTAGGCGTCAAACGATATCTGTGTGTAGGCTCCTGCCGGATAGGCTTTGGCCACGGCATCTGATCCGAGGTCGTCGGTGCCGAAGTTGATCTGTGCCACCGGGCGGGTCAGGGTGATGCTCTCCTGTGCCGACGATCCGGCGGTATATCCGCTGCGCAGCGTGTAGAAGCAGTCGTCGTCGATGCGGACGCCCGAAGATGCGGTGCCGTCGTTCATCGCGCTGTAGTCCACGATTACCTTTCCGGTGGCGGTGTCGATGGAATACGCGCCGCCGTCGCGGTATGCGAAGAACGCTATGTCATAGCTTTCGCCGCTGGCAAGCTGAAGCTGCACGCTTGCCGTGAGGTTCTCGATCACCGCGTCTTTACGGGTCACGAGGTTGCCGTCGCGGTCGTAGACGGCGCAGACAAGGCTTGTGGCCGATCTGCCGTCGCCAAACGCGCGGGTCTGCGGTGTGTCGGCGAGGTTTACGGCGAATGTCACGTTTCCGTCTCCCGACGGCATGTCGGGACGGTCGTCGTTCGAGCAGGATGTTGTGACTGCTGTCAGCAGTAGGGCCGCGGCTCCGGCGGCAAGAAATCTCTCTGGTCTCATGATATATGGTTTTACGGTTTTTATGGTTCCGTGCGTCTCCGCAAGGAGGCGCACGGATAATAGTTAGTTGCCTGTGATCGTGTGGGTAACGTTGGTGGCGGTGTTGTCGGTGGTCTTGTCGCTCTTGTAGCCGTTGATCTCACCCCAGCGGTTCTGCACGAGGATCTGCGGATAGTATCCGTTGGTCATGTCCTGGATCAGCTGCACGTTCTCGGCGGTGTTGCCGGTCACGGTGTATGTGCCGTAGCCTACGATCGAGCCGAGGTCGCGGAATGCCGTAACCGTCGAGTTGCGCACGGTGCAGTTTCTGATGGCTGCGTCGCCTCCCGCTGCCGGGAAGTAGCCCATGATCACGCCGGCCTTGTCGCCGTCGTCATAGCTGCCGTTCTTGAGCCAGGGGGTCACGGTCACGGTGGCGTTCTCGACTGTGATGTTCTCGATGCCGAACTGCGGACAGCCGTCCTGGGTGAGTCCGACAACCACACCTACCCAGTGGTGGCCCTTGACGATCGGGTTGAGGAACGTCAGGTCTTTCACTTTTCTCCATGTGTAGCCCACGAAGCCGACGCACTCGTCATGCTCGATATACATGTTGGAGATCGTGTGGCCGTTACCCTCTATGTCGGCGCTGAGCGCGGTCTTGGCGGTGCCGATCGGAGTCCAGGCCTTGTAGCCGAAGTCGATGTCGGCGTCGATGCTGATGGTCTTGCCGTTGAGGTTATTGCCCTCGTTGACGGTCTTGGCGATCCATGCGAGCTCCTCTGCGCTGGTGATCGAATAGGTGTTGCCGTCGGTCTCCGGCTCCACGGGCTTGATCTCCTCGACGTTGATGTCGGGCTGGTCGAAGATCGGGTCGATGCGCACGTTGAAGTCTGCGGCCGAGGTCAGCAGCGAGCCGTAGATGTTGGTGCGGAAGTTGCGCTGCACGGGAGCTGCCGATACGTTGACCGTGTTGATCACGCCGGCGGCGTTGCTCACGGCGAGCTCAAGGTCTACGATCGAACGGCTGGCCGGAACAAGCAGGTAGTTCATCGACACGTAGCCGTAGGTCTCCGGTTCGTAGGGGAAGTTCTCGCCCTGGGGAAGTCCGTCGGCCTCGTAGGTGATCTCCACCTGATTGGCCACTTCGCCGTTGCCGAGGTTGAGCTGAGTGTAGGTCTGCGTCTTGAGCGAAGTCTTAAGATCCGCGCCGAAGGCGTCGGTCACCGCGCTCTCGTTGAGATCGTCAGAGCCGAAGTTGACCTGGGCGAACGGACGTCTGAGCACGACCTCCTCGCTGACCGGACCGTTCACTTCGATGGTGTGCTTCACGAAGAAGGCGTCGCGGTTCTCGTCGTTGCTGAGAATCTCGTTGTAGTTCACGTCGAGTATCTGGCCGTCCCATGTCACGGTGTAGGGTTTCGTGCCGGTAGCGTTGTGTACAGGTTCGCTCTCTGCCCAGAAGATGATGTCGTAGCTGCGTCCGGTCACGAGCTTGAGATTGACCGTGGCGGTGCGTCCGGACATTGTCAGCGCGTTGTCGCCATCGACGGTCATGCCGGCGATCGGAGTGGTCGAGCCGGCGTTGTAGACGGCATACGAAAGGCGGGTGGCTGTGTTGCCGTCGCCGAACGCGCGGGTGAGCATTCCGTCGGGAAGCGTTGCGGTGAGGGTCACGTTGCCGTCGCCGGTCACTGCCTGGGGAATCTCCTCGTTCGAGCAGGACGCTGCGCCGATAAGCGCGGCCGCCATCAGGGGCAGCCCGAAAAGTCTTGTCGTTTTCATCTTGGTTCTGATTGTGTTATGTTACTTTTTGTTTGGGTGAATATTGTAAGTTGATGTCTGTCGCATTGTCATGGCTGTCAGGAGCGGGGTGTCCCGACTGCCTCACTTGTATTCTATGTTGAAGTCCCCTTCGAATCCGGGGTCTATGCCTGTCGAGCCTGTGGCTTTCGAGGTCAGGAAGTCTCCGCGCACCACAGTGCAGCGGTTGCGTTTCACGGGTATGTCGAACGCCGCCACGCGGGCTATGTGTGTGCCGTCTTTGTGGTAGTAGTCGAGCGATACGCGCACTGTCGATTCCGATCCGTTGATGAACACGAAGTCATGTCCTGTCAGTGCCTCCCGCTCGTTGAGTCTCGACACTCCGGTGCTGAATCCCATGCCGGTGGCAGAGTCTACGGGGCGGTCGTTGAAGTGGTTGTAGACCGACGGGAGAAATCCGGTATACGAGATTCTTGCCGTGTAGTCGTCGAGCGAGATTGGCGGCAGTTGCGAGGGGGGCGCACCATGCTCGTTGCGCGTGCGGGTCTCCTCCTGTTCGATGAAGTCCTGAAGGTCGGTGGCGATGAACGCGAATGCTGTCAGCGGACGCCGCAGTGTAATCTCTTTCCGGCTGTCGGGCCAGCGGTCCTCGATGATGTCGGGCACGCTGATCCTGACTGTGCCGGCGAAGGCGTCCTTGCGAGTGTCGCCCCCGACAAACGGGTCGGCATACGTGACCGAAGTGAAATCCGACGGATCGTAGAATGGCGATATCCCGCTGCCCGGATCGGCCATGTCGCTCCATACGCGTATGTCCCATTCGCCGGGCTGGAGTTCGAGATCAATTTCGAAATCTTCTCTGTCCGTTCCCTCTCTGTACGATACGACACGTTTCACAGGCGGCTCTTTGTCGGAGTCTGCCGGATAGACGGCGAATATGTATCTCGCCATGAGTCCGTTTTCCTCGGCGGCACGCGACTGCCTCGGATAGGTCCATTCGAAAATGTCCCAGGGCAGCTCGTGCCTTACGCGGAGTGTGGCCGTGCGTTCCGCCGGGGTGTCGGGCCATTCATGCACGCAGCCGCCGAGCATCAGTGTCAGCACGCCGAGAAGGGTCGCGGCGAGACGCATTTCAAGTCTTTTGCAAGTCTTTCTCATCGTCTGCCTCCTTTCCTGTCTGAGCGCGGGCGCACGTAAAATTCGTAACACAGCGACACGGCGAAGTTGTCGATGCCGAAGAATGTCCGCTGCCGGCGGTCGGTTATCAGTCCGTTGCGCGTGTTCTCGAATATGTCGTAGTCGAGCGCGTAGACCCCGGCTCCGAGTGCAAGCTCTATCTTCCAGCGGGGCGCGCCTGGAAGCCGGAACCGATAGCCGAGTCCGATACCGCCCCCCAGTGCCGGTGTGTCGCCGTCATGATCCTGGTATCTCTTGTCTCCTCCTAATGCCACATTATAATAGGCGAAGCCTCCGTGGATGTCGACAAAGAAGCCGTCGTTGTCGGCGCTTGGCCAGTAGCGGAATTTCGGCATCGCCGAGAACGTCCTGAATTTCAGTGTCCTTTTGCCGTAGTCGTAGGGACTCCAGTACACCGGAAGCTCGAAACTGAAGTGGGGCAGAATGTCGACCTCGACGGCGGCGTTCTGCCAGAGCATTCCCCATGCGGGGATGTTGGTCTTGGCAATGATGCGGCGTGACACAGGACGCCCCTCGGCATCGGTCCAGCAGGGACAGCCGTGGCAGTCGCTGTCGTAGGCGTATGGTTGAGCGTGGAAATATTCTTTTGGGGCGGACATGGAGTCTCCCGGCTCCATGTCCGCGCTGTCAGGTCGACCGGTAGCCTGTGCGGCTGCGGGTGCGAGCAGTGCCAGCATGGCGAGTATTGCCCTGCCTATAAGCAACTCGGCACGATGGATCCTGATTTTGCCCTCTAATGTCAACACATCTTTGATCATGCGTTGTAAGTTAGTATGTGAGTATAAAGTTATGCTGTGAATTGCCGGTGTGACCTGGTCTTTTTCCCGCCTCGTAGTTCGGTGTAAGTGATATCTTGTAAGCGTCTGTTGTTTTCGCGGGAGAGAGCCGGTTTGCCCGTTAATCAGTTGCGCTGGCAAAGATAATATGGATATTTATAAAAACCAAATCTGCCTGCGCAAAAAACTTCGATTTTTTTATTTTTTTTCAGATTGATTGGTTTGATGTGTGAATTTTAACTGTTTATGGGGTGTGCGTGGCGATTTTCAGTGGTATGATCAGTAGTGTTTTATTGAATTATAAGTGTTTATTTTATTTAAAAATATATAAAATTGGATTTTAAAATATAAGTAGGGCCGCGTCGTCTTGAGGTTGACGGCGCGGCCCGGTGCGGAATGCGTTTTTTCTGTGTCGGAAGTTGCGGATCAGTCTGTGAGTTCTTTGGGCAGAATCGGCATGGCACCTTTCTGTGTGCATACGTAGGCTGACGTGCGGACGGCGCGGCTGTGTGCCTCGGCCACGCTCTTTCCTTTTAGTATGCCCGACACGAAGGCTGCGGTGAACGAGTCGCCGGCTCCTACAGTGTCGGCCACCTCCACTTTAGGTGTCGGCTGGAACGACACGTTGCCCGGCGTGAAGACATAGCTTCCGTTGATGCCGCAGGTCAGTATGAGCATCTTGAGGTTGTATTTGCCGAGAAGGATCCAGCATTTGTCCTGCAGGTCTATGCCCGGATAGCCGAACATGCGGCTCACCGTCACAAGTTCCTCATCGTTGATCTTTAGAATGTTGCATCGCGTCATCGAGTCGCAGAGTATCTCTTTGGTGTAGAATCCCTGACGGAGGTTGACGTCAAACACCACAAGCGAGTCCTCGCGGCGCGGCATTGTGTCGAGAAATTTCCCGATCGTCTCGCGCGACACGACGTTGCGCTGTGCGAGCGATCCGAAGCACACTGCCCGGGTGTTGAGGGCTATCTCCTCGAGCTGCGGGGTCCAGGGTATGTTGTCCCAGGCCACGTTCTCCTTGATCTCGTACTGCGGCACGCCGGCGGGATCGAGTTCCACCTGCACGGTGCCGGTGGCGTAGGGCACTGTGTCGAGATGATGGCAGAGTCCTTTCGATGTGAAGTTGTCGCGTATCTCTTTGCCGAGCGGGTCGTCGCCCACGGCGCTCACGGCCATGCCGGGAAGCCCGAATTGCGAGACGTGGTATGCGAAGTTGGCGGGCGCGCCGCCGATTTTTTTACCTTCGGGGAGGACATCCCAGAGCGCCTCGCCCATTCCTACGACTAAGTCTTTCATATGTGGTTGATTTTATGTTGCGTGACTGGTGTGCTTGTTGAAAGCTTATTTCTTGATCTTCAATGTGTAGAAGAGCAGGTAGATCACACCGGCGGCCATCACGGCCACGGCTCCTGCCTGTCCTGCCGCGTCGGCTGCGTAGCCCATGGCGAGCGGGAAGATCGTGCCGCCGAAGAGACCCATGATCATCAGGCCCGAGACTTCGTTGCGCTCCTTGGGTGCGGCTATCAGTGCCTGTGAGAATACCACCGAGAAGATGTTGGAGTTGCCGAAGCCTACAAGCGCTATGCCTGTGTAGATCACCGCAAGTGTCTCACCTCCCCAGAGCAGTCCCATCGACACGGCCATCATCACTACGCTGATGCCGAAGAAGAGGCGAGGCGACATGACGCGGAGAAGGAACGCGCCGAGGAAGCATCCCGCTGTGCGGAATATGAAGTATAGTCCCGTGGCGAACGAGGCGTCTTCGAGCGGAAGCCCGAGGCGCTCCATGATGATCTTGGGCGCGGTGGTGTTGGTGCCGACGTCGATGCCGACATGACACATGATGCCGAGGAAGCAGAGCAGTATGAACGGACGTCCGAGCAGACGGAGGCATTCACCCACACCCGAAGCTTTGTCGGGACGCTCCTCCTCGATCGGTGTGGCGCCGAGCACCGCCACCGAGAGGAAGCTGACAAGCGCATAGATCACAAACAGTATGCGCCAGCCGAGGCCGAAGGTGACGAATGCCGTCGTGGCTCCCCACGCCGCGATGATCGGGGCGAGGAATGACGCTATGGCCTTGACAAACTGTCCGAATGTCAGTGTCGAGGCGAGACGGTCGCCGCTGATCAGGTTCGACACAAGTGGATTGAGCGAGGTCTGCATGATCGCGTTGCCGATTCCTAAAAGGCTGAACGCGGTCAGCATCAGCCAGTATCCTTCGCCGAATATGGGGAGCACAAGCGAAACCGCTGTCACGGCGAGACTGAGGAGTACGGTCTTCTTGCGGCCGATGCGGTTCATCAGCATTCCGGTCGGTACCGAGAAGATCAGGAACCAGAAGAAAACGAGCGACGGGAACAGGTTGGCCTGTGAGTCGGTCAGGCCGAGGTCTTTCTGAACATAGTTGGATGCTGTGCCTACAAGATCGACAAATCCCATGGCGAAAAAGCAGAACATCACCGGGATTATCTGCGCCGGGCTGGATTTGCGGGCAAGCTGGATTGTCTGAGTCTGTTTCATGATTTGGTGCGCGCTTCAGGCGCGTTGACGGTTATTTTATTGAGTATACTTTCAGGCTGTTGAGTTTCACGCCCCCGGAGGGAGCCGAGACGCTCAGGTCGAGATAGGGACTTGTGGGGAACACGAGGTTGGTCATCGCGAAGCGTCCGCCGTTGCCGAACAGCTCGACGCTCGAACGGTCCACAAAGATGCGCAGTTCCACTTTGCCGTTGTTCTCGCGTGTCGGAGCAACGGTCACTGCCGGGAATCGCTCGCTGAAGTCTGACACCCCGGCCTCGGTGCGGTCGAAGGCCATGGTGCGGTCCGCCGCGTTGTATTTCATCGTCACATGCTCGCCGGAGGCGTTGCCGAGTGTCATCTCGAA
>CAMWRV010000045.1 GCA_947176745.1 uncultured Muribaculaceae bacterium | reverse complement strand
CAAATTGGTGGAGTTTGTCCAATCGTAAGCCGCAACTGACAAAATACAGATAATAACGGAAATAAAGTCTATAGTTATTCTGTCATGATTTTCTCTGAACTTTTCTCTCAACCATGACTGTGGCTGATGTTTTGCAGTCAGTAAAGAATGCTGCTTTGAGAGAGTCGAAATAGTTAAAATTATCTCACATTGAGAAGATTTAAGAGGGGCTCGATGAACTCCGTTTGGAGGTGTGAACCTCTTAAAAATCAATTTTGTAGACTTGAGACACAACATGCCACTATCAAGAATATGCCATAATTGCGTCGGTAAGTGAAGCAGGGGGAGCGGCGGGGAAAAGTATCGAAAACATCCTTACCGAAATAGACGCAAAATAATCAATGTAGTAGGCCCGCGACGGGTGTAAACGGATATGGACGCATACTGCTGCGGCCTGTGTAATTTTGTGGCGTAAACGATTTGCAATTTAAAATTAAGATCATGTTTATGCTTAGAAAACGAAAACAGCAGGCCGACGTGCAGGATGCTCCGGCGGCAGTGGATACGGAAAGAAGAGTGGAGGATGCGCACGATTCCTCTGAAGATCCGACAGCGGAAAACGCGGAAGAAGATGCTGCCGATCAACAGCCGGACGATAAACCGGCCGAAGATGAAACGACGGCGGAAGAGGATGCCGGGACCGTGGAATCTGCCGACGGTGACGCTGTCAGTGCGGCGGAAGCGTTCGGTGCGTGGCTTGAGGAGAACGTGACTGATGAAGAAGTCAGGCGCGACGCCCTTTCGGCAATGTCGATGATCGTCACTGCGGTCTCGACCGGAGTCTATGACGATGCCTTCTTCCGGATCGTGTCAAAAGGCGCAGACTATGACCGTGCGGTGCGCGAGGCGGAGGAGAACGGCGAGATACGGGGCCGCAACGCGAGCATCGACGAACTGATGGCCGACGAATATGGCGACGACGGAGTGCCCCATCCCTCGCAGAGCGGGGGAGGATCGTGCGCCCGTGCGGCAAGCATCTTCGACATAGCCCGCGAGGCATACTGACGCGCACAAAACGCGCACAGCACGCACAAAAACGCGCACAAAATACTTACAATTTAATCACTAAAAACAGATTTCATGGCAGAGACAACAGTAAAGGCCGTGGCGGGAAGCGCCGGTCTTGAGACACGTGTGCCCGGAGAGGCAGTCACAGTATCGGCGGCAGCCGAGGCTACAGGCGGACTGGCCGCCGGCAATTTCATCGAGAGCGACATCGACGACGAACTCTTCAGATTCAACAGCGACGACACCCCGCTTATGAATCTTATGCTCCGCGCCAAGCGCGTCAAGGTGAACAGTCCGGAAGTCGACCACTTCATGATCGACGAGGCACGCAGCCAGGTGGTGGTGACCCACACCGTCGACGCTGCCGGCCAGCTTCAGGCCGTGCTTCCGCTGCGCGCATCCGACCAGACGATACCGAGACCTTACTCCACACTCCTTGTCAAGGGGGTGAACGGATATGACGAGTCCGGCCGCGAGGAGACTCCCGGAAAGGAACTGATGCTTTTCGTGACGGGCTACGACCCGACGACCAACAACCCGGTGGTGCGGGCCGTCAACGGCCCGCGGGCCAACACAAGCGACGAGGTCTGCTCGGTGCCCTCCATACCGAAAGACACGGTGTGCGTGGTGCTCGCCAATTCCCTCTACGAGACGCAGAAAGAGGTCGATCCGGAACTAATAGTGCCGCAGCCCACAAGGATCTATCTCCAGAAGCGGGGCATGAACCAGGTCGTGTCTGACTACTTCGAGAGCCAGCGTAAGCGCATACCCTTCTCGAAGGCCATAATCGCCGAGCAGGCCATAGCCAGCTTCAAGGTGCGCGGCAACCGCACACTCTGGGCCGGACGCGCCGGCAAGTTCAAGGTCAACGTGCCGAGGATGGGAATGCAGACCGTCTATTGCACCGAAGGTCTCCGCTGGCAGTTCAAGCGCGAGCTGCAGCATCAGGGGAAGTGGACGGTAGAGCGGATCATCGCGCTCGCCAAGATGTTCTTCACTGGCGAGGATGTGCCGAAGACCGCCCTCCTGCTGGCCGGAAAGAACCTTCTCGAACAGATACAGTGCATAGATTTCTCGAAGCATCCCGAGATACAGATCACGACAAAAGTGAACTCCGTGGGCTGGAGCGTGACGAACTTCCACACCGTGTTCGGCGACATCGAGATCAAGCGCGAGCCGACGCTCGACCGTCTCGGCTGGAGCAACAGCGGCGCCCTGATCGGGGAGAACAGGCTCGTGCATTACGTCTACAGCGCGGAACACAGTTTCAGCGACCGTGTGGAAGGGGAGGAAGCCACAAGAAACGGCATACTCATCTGGGATGCCCTCGCGCTGAAAGGTGGATGCCACATCTGGATCGACGGCGAAGGCACCGGTGGGAGCGACGACATACTCTCCTTCCGTATCTGGGAATCTGAAGAGGCTCCCGCTGACGCGCAGCAGGGCGACATCTACTATCTGTCGTGCGACTGTCCCGGCATTTCGCCTCAGGCGCGTGCAGGGCAGATGTGGCAGCTCTCGATGGAGACCGGCAGCGATCTGAAGCCTGTCATGGTCTGGTCGGAATACAAGGGGGAGCTTTCTCTTGAGTGACCGCGCCGCGTGGCAGACCGGTTTCCTCGTGACCGGTCTGTCTCCCGTCCCTGACCATACATACACACGAAAACACACACGCATACACACACAAACGTAAAGCAGAAAAGACCATGAATTCAAACAGACAGAAAATGCCCCAGACGCCGGTTCCTCGCCGGGCTGTCTATGGCGTCTACGGCCTGACGGAGTGGCAGGTGCTGATACCTGCGGGGCGGGCCAAGGTGAGGATACGGTTCACCGGGGGATCATTGAGCGGATATGGAATCGTGCCGGCAACGTTCGCGACATCCAATCCCTACATACAGCGGCTCGTGCAGAACAGTCCGGAATTCCGGAGCCGCCGGATCAGGCTGATCGAGTGCCGATGACCTACAGTATCGATGAGATCGGGGAGCGCGTCTATGCGCTCCTCGATGAAAACCGCACAATCATGACCGAGCGCGTCGAGTATTGCGATCCCGGAGCATCGCCCGACACGCTGATCACGATGCTTCTGCCTGATGTGGCACGCGAGGTTCTGACTTCGGCTTCTTTGGAGATGCTCGACGAGTGCCGCACACTGCGGTCGGCGGCGGTGTCGCGCAATGCGGAAACAGGTGTGGTCACATGCGTGCTCCCGTCAGACTGCCTGCGCGTCATATACCTGCGCATGGATGACTGGGCGACCGGAATCGACGCGCTGCTCGACACTTCGGGATATGAATACAGACTCAGATTTTCAGACGGCGTGCGCGGCACGCGTCGGAGATCGCGGCCCGGGGCGGCAGTCAGGCGGAAAGGCGCCGTCAGGATTCTCGAGATATTCGGATCAGAGGCCGGAAAGGTCGCCGAGCTCGACTATGTGGCGGTTCCGGTCATTACCGACGGCAAGACGGATCTGCCTCCCGGAGTCTTCTCCGAGGTGTGCTCGCGGCTTGCCGCAAGGATAAAGGAGATAACAGCGAAATGAACAGAGAAATAAATGACGCGATCCCCGAATCGCGACGCACGAGGCGCATTGTCATCCTCGCCGCAGCGGCAGTGATGACTGTGGGCTGCGGACTGCTGATAGCCGGCATGGCGATACCGCCGCCGGGAGTGATCGACAGTTCGGTGCTTGTGGCGTTTGGCGAGATATCGACTTTCTCGGGGGCATTGCTGGGAATAAATTTCAAATGAAAAATAATAAGTAAGTGTTCAAACTTAAATAATGAATTATGAGGGAGATAGATAAGATAATCGTGCATTGCAGCGCGACTCCGGAAGGGAGAGAAGTGACAGTGGCGCAGATCACGGAGTGGCATCGCGCCCGTGGATTCAGGACAATCGGCTACCATTATCTGATTGGTCTCGACGGTTCGGTCAGCCGGGGGCGTCCGGAGGCAGAGGTGGGAGCGCACTGCACCGGGCAGAACGCCCGCAGCATCGGAGTGTGTTATGTCGGCGGCCTCGACCGCGACACGCTCCGGCCCAAAGACACCCGTACACCGGCGCAGCGCGAGTCGCTCCGGCGGCTTGTGGCGGAACTGCGGGCACGCTATCCGCGTGCCACGCTCCACGGCCACTGCGAGCTCGCCGCCAAGGCCTGCCCATGCTTCGATGTGGCAACCGATTTTTAGACCCCATCCCACAAAAAAATGCGATGTGTCAATTCGACACACCGCATTTTTTATCGGTTTATTGCAGTCTCGTCACAAGATGATCACCTTCTCGGCTTTGCCGTCTCTGATGCGGATCATGGGCTGACCCTTTACAGGCGACTTCAGCTCATGACCGTTGAGATCGAACCAGCGGGTCGAATCATTGTCATCGGCTATGCCCGACACTCCGAGAGTGTTGTCGCATATTATCACACACTCAGCCTTGAGAAGTCCGCAGTATACGGTCACTGTGGTCTCACCCTCGGCGTTGAGTCTGACATTGTAGGAGGTCTTCTCGCTGTCGTCGGTTGCAGGAGCGATGGTGGCGATTGTCTCGTCAAGACCGGTCAGTATGTAGGTCAGCACAGTGGCTCCGGCGGGCTCGACAGCCGGCGTCACTGAGAATTGGGCGTCGACAGGACCGGCCACGCGGTCGGGATTCATGGTGAATGCCTCGGGCATAACATCGTAGTCATGCCAGTAAGCCCAGTTGCGGAAGTTCTTCCATCCGGCCTTGCTCTTGTAGTTCATGAACATGTCGGCAGGAATCACGAGCATGCAGTCAGGCCAGATTTCGGTCGAGAACGCCTGTCCGTAATCAGTCGGGTCTCCCTCGAAGGTGGTGAAGGAAGGAACTGTGTGGTCAGGACCGAAGCCGGTGTTGTTGCAGAATATGTAGCGGATGCGTGGCGAGTCGTAGAAGGCACGTATGCCGATTCTCTCAAGACGGTCGGGCAGAGAGACGGATATGAGGTTGCGGCAGGAGGCCAGCATTTCGTCGCTGATCACGCTGACGCCCTGCGGAACGGCAAACACGTCGATGCCTGTGCCGTAAAGGGCGCGTGCGCCGATCGAGGTCACGCTTTCGGGCAGAGTTACTGATGTCACGGAGGCAAGGTTTTCGAACGCGCCTTCGCCTACGGCTGTCACATCATAGACCGCGCCTTCGCGTGTCACTTTGGCCGGAACGGTTATCTCTCCGCTGTATCCGGGGTCATGGACAAGAGTGGCGGTGAGCTTGTCGCTGAAGAATTCGTACCAGAGGCCGTCTACCTCGGCTTTCTCGCCCGTAGTGCCGGCTTCAAGATCCATGATATTCACGAAATTCTTCCAGCCCGGAGCCGTGCGGTATGCGTCGACAGACCCGGCGGGAACGCGGATTTTGCATGTCGCGAAGATCGCGGAGTCGAACGCCAGAGCGTACTCTCCGAATCCGGCAGCCTGAAAGAACGTCGGCGGCACAGTGGCCAGACAGGTAATCTCAGACAGAGCCGGGCACTGGTCGAACACAAGCATGTAGATCTCTTCAAGAGTGGAGGGAAGCGACACCTCGCTCAGGCGGGCGCATCCCTGGAAGGCCTGGTTGTCGATGTAGGTCACACCCTCGGGCACGCTTATGCTGCTGATGGCGGTGCGGGCGAGGATGCCGGTCGCGATCTTGTCGAGTCCTGAAGGAAGATTGACCGAGGCAAGCTGTGAGCAGTCGGAGAAGGCCGACATGCCGATACTTTCGACAGTTTCCGGCAGAACGACCTCCGTGATGCCGGTGCATCCTGCAAAGGCATATTCGCCGATGCTCTTCAGACCTTCGGCTATGACGACACTCTTCAGAGAGGTCATGCCCTCGAACACGAAGTTCTTGATCTGCTCCATGCCGGCGCCGATGTTGATATCGGTCACGAGTGTGCCGTTCAGATAGAGGTTGCCTGAGTATAAGACAGGATTGGCGAGTTTGTCTCTGAAATCGATATTGCACCACGCGCTTATGTTTGTGATGTCGACACGCTGCAGGCCGGTGCATTCGCGGAATGCGTTGAAACCGATGCTCCTTACGCTCGACGGGATTGACACTGACGTCACATTGCTGTTGAGCGCGAACGCGTTCTGGTCGATGCCCGCCACACTGAATGTCACGGCGGCCTGGATCTGCGAGGGGATCACGATATTGCCGCCATAATCGGCACGGATCACATAGGCGTCGTAGATCTTGTTGTCCTCGTCGAGTTCGAGCCTGTAGCTCAGACCGTCGACGGTCACATTGCGGTCAATGGCATGCACGACGCAGATGGCGCTGAGCGTGCGGTTGCCCTGGCTTATGGCCTCGATGTTGGCGCGGCCTGCGGCCTTGATCGTCACGTTGCCCTCGGCGTCGACTTCAGCCACCTCGGGGTTGAGCGATTTCCATTCCACGCTCTTGTCGTCGGCGTCGGCGGGCAGTATTGTGGCCGTAAGGGTGAAGACGTCATCGACGAGTCTTGTGGCATGTGTTCTTGAAAGGATTATCTGTTCGGGACGCACTGGAGCGTCGGGATTCTCAAGAATCTCGGAGAATGCGCTCCAATATGCGGTGTTCCTGTATGTCTCCACGCAGCCTTTGGGTACATAGAGACGGCATGCCGAAGTGATGTTGCTGTCGAAAGTCGATGCGGTTACTGTGGGAGGCACCGGGTTCTCGACTGTGATCTCGGTGAGCTTCGAGCACTTGCGGAACACATAGTTCTCGAGCGATGTGACGCTCTCGGGAAGTGTGATCTTTGTGATCGAAGTGTTATCGAACGCGCTGTTGCCGATCTTTGTCACTGTTCCGGGCAGGGTGACGGAAGTCACGAGAGTCTGGTCGCGGAACGCATACCAGTCGATCGCCATCACTACATACCTCTGGTCGTCGTAGGTGATGAAGTCCGGAATCACTATGTCGCCCTGATACTCGTCGCCCTGGGCGAAACCGGTCACCGGAGCCGCCACCGACGCCTGGAGCGTGCCGGGTTCCTTGTCATATTCCCTTTCGGAGAGGGTGTAGTATATGCCGTCGATAAGCATCGGATTCTCTATCGGGGCCTTGATCTCATTGTACGACTTGAATCCGCTCCAGTCGGGAGCGGCCTTGTAGGCGTCGACACAGCCTTTCGGCACGAAGAGGTCGGTCTTTGCCTTGTTGGCAGCCGATATTGCCGACGAGTGCATCGAGGGAGGCGTCTGGGCCTTGACGGTCATCGTCGTGATGAGGTTCATGTTCTCGAACGCGCTGTATTCGATTGTGGTGACTCCGGCTCCGAGCGTTATGTCTCTGATGCCGGCGGCTATGAAGTCGCCGTGCTCGATGACCGCCACTTTGTCGGGAATGACTATCTCGGGGAGGGTGAGGATATTGTAGAAAGACTCCCAACCGAGTTTCTCGAGAGTCTCGGGAAGCTGGATCGATGTGAGCTTGCACTGCCAGAAGCACTCGTCGCCGAGCGAGGTCACAGTGTACTCCTCGCCGTTGTAAGGCACTTTGTCGGCGATCGTGATGTCGCCCGAATAGTATGCGCTGAGGCGTCCGGAATCGACAGCCGTGTAGACAGTGGCCACGCGGGCGGTGCCGTCGGCAGGCGTCACTTCATAGAGTATGCCGTTGTAGAGCACATCGACCGGAACCGACGGGTCGGGACCCGGGTCGGGCTGTCCGGCGATCTCCTGATAGTCCTTGAATCCGCTCCAGTTGGCCGACGACTGATATGCCGCAACCGATCCTGCGGGCACATGGAGTGTCGCGTTGGCCTTAACGTCAGCGGGGAATGTGGTTCCCGCGATCTCGCACGGAGTCTCCGCCAATGCGTAAACTTCGGTCAGAGAGGAGCATCGGTAGAAGGCGTTGGCACCGATGGACTCCAGACCGGATCCGAGTGTTATCTTTCTGAGTTCGGAATATTCAAACACGTTGGCCCCGATGGTCTTCACCGAGTTGGGGATTGTGAGTTCGGTAAGAACCGTTCCGTCGAAAGCGTAGCTTACGATCGTGGTGATGGTCTCCGGAAGAGACACGCTTGTCAGATTTTCATCGTAATCGGAAAAGGCGTACTCTCCGATGGTCGTCACAGCGTAGGTCTCGCCCTGCCAGTCGACTGTGGCCGGCACAGTGATGTCGCCTTCATAGAAGAACTGCATTGTGGCGTATGCCTTTGACTCGAGAGTGGCGGTCTTCGCTGTCTTGTCGAACGAGAAGTAGAGTCCGCCGACGTCTACGGCATCGTAGTAGGCTGCCGAGGCGGTGAGCGCCGCCAGAGATGTGAAAAACGCAGGTAATAGGAATTTCATCATAGCATCTGATTTTAAGTTGTTGTTATTTTGGATTTAAGTTGATTTTGTAGTGCGTCGATTCTCTTCCGCACAGAGATAAGGAGGTCCGGTGGAATCCGGGTGGATTTCACGGAGCGTCTGTATGTATTGTCGGAAGTGATGTATGTAATATCCATGACAGGAAGCCTTGATAAGTGGATAACGCCCGGTTGTCGATGCTGCTCTTGCTTCGGCGGAACTGGAGTCAGACGCCTGTGTGCAGGAGGCCGGTTGCAGTAATTATTGAACTGGGGGAAGGGTGTCCGTTCAGACGGACCGGTGTCGGGCCGGCATATCCCATGCGGCACGACGGATCATGCACCCGGCCCTTGACGCGACCGGGTGCCCTTTCGTTATCTCAATCCTGCACTGAGAATCTCGTTCCAGACTTTGGGGCGCTGTATTCGGATATAGCGCATGTAGTCGAAACGCGATGTGTAGGATTCAGGCTGATAATGATGATAGGGCTGGAAAGTGTCGAGGCTGCCGGCGGCAATTTCGCCCGGCGCGGAAATGTTGCTCCGGACTGCCGGAGAAACACTGTACGATACGATATGTCCGCTCTTGCCAAACACTTTGTTCCTGTTGTGATATTAAAACTGGAAAGCCTTTGTGACTCATTGGTTCGTAAGGCTTCGTCTGCAAAGTTAATAAAAATTTTTTATTTTCCAACATCCGGTCGAAAAAGTTGGAAAAATTTGAGAAGAGGGTGTCTGCGTGGATTTTCTGTTTCACGGAGCGTGGTGTCGGCGTGGTGTCAGTAGACGGGAGCCATCTTGTCGCGGAGGCGGGGCGGGAGATTGCGGCGGTAATCGCGCCATGCGGCGCGGGCTGCCGCGTGTTGCCGGATATGATACTGTCCGCGTGCCCTGAGTTCAAGAACTGCGGCGCTGGATTTTGCATTCTTTTTTCCGTCACGCAGTTCGAGCGAATCGGCGCATGCGGTCAGAAGGCGTCCTAATTCGAGGCGGGTGTTGAAGACCGAGTCGGCCACAGAGACCGGTATGAACGTTCCCGGGTCTCCGCCCATGCCGGTGTCGGCCCTGCGGGCAGTCCCGACAGCCCGGTCAATGTCGCCGGCGCGCAGAAAACGCAATGCCGCCACAGTCAGCGATCCTCTTATGGCTGCTGTCTGCATGGCCGGGGCGCGGTCCATGTAGACCTCGCGGCCCGGCGCATTTGGCGCGAGGACTTTGCGGGTCTCTTCGTAAAGCCGCTTGTCGGTCACGCTGTCGGGGCGCAGCCCGAATCTGTAGCCGAAAAGCCAGGGAGAGGTCCATGGGGTCAGGCCGATACGTCTTTCGGAGGAAAGCGGACGAATCCAATATATGGGGCGGGGGCGCGGCGACGAGCTGTTTGACGCTATTATGTCGAACATCATGAGGCGTCCGAAATCCACACTCTGCGATCCCCCTTTCAGAAGAGTCAGGTCATAGACCACGGTCGAATCGGGCGACACGCGCAGCGTGACATATCGCACCGGAAAGCGGGCGTCGGGCGAACGGCGCAGACTGTCGAGCGCGGCTTTAGCTGCAATGGTGTCGGTCGCACCGGTGGCGATAGCCGCCGAGCGGAAAGCGTCCCAGATCACGTCTTCGCGCTGCAGCACCGTCTCAAGCGCGCGGCTGCCGCGCCAGTCTTTCATGAGATTGGCGGCATAGACGGGCGACGTGAGGTAGGCGAGGTTGACGACGCGCACGTCGCGGCGGATTCCCTCCACCTCCTGAGCGTACCAGAGCGGGAAGGTGTAGTTGTCGCCGTTTACGAAAATCACCGCGTCGGGTTCGGCGGCCTCAAGGATCGAGACCGCGAAACTGCGGGCGGCATAGCGCCCCGAGCGGTCATGGTCGTCGTAGTTCTCGGCACACATCCATCCTGTCACCGCCAGCGGAAGCAGGAATCCCCATACGCTTCTGAAGCGGCGGGCTATCATGATCGCGCCGAAGCCTATCCAGACGCAGAACGCCCAGTACGACCCGAGAAATGAATAGTCGCGTTCGCGCGGTTCTCCTGGCCCCTGGTTGAGATAGACCGTTATGGCGAGGCCGGTCATGACGAAAAGCACGGCGGTTACCGCGCAGACCTCCATGCCTCTGCGTCTCGACTTGAGCAGCCAGCATATGCCGATTATGCCGATCAGCAGCGGGAGCATGAAATAACGGTTGCGCCCTTTGTTGTCGCTCCCCGCCACGGGGGGCAGATGTTGTTCGGCCCCGAGCATGGCGTTGTCGATGGCCGGGAATCCGGTGATGAAATTGCCATGCTGCACCTCGCCCTGCGACGGCCGGTCGTTCTGGCGCCCCGAGAAGTTCCACAGAAGATAGCGCCAGTACATGTAGCCGGTCTGGTAAGTGGCGAACCATGCGGCGTTCTGCAGATATGTAGGCCTGTGCGAGACGGGCTTGATACGTTGTCCGGCGGCATCGGCCCGCGCCACAGCCTTGCCTGTGGAGTCGAAAGCCTCGGAGACGCGCACCTCCGTCATGTTTTCGCGTTGCATGCCGATCCACTCCGCATAAGACTTCAGATCAGAAGGATCGCCGCTTGTGATTCTCGGAAACCACATGTTGAGTTCGGGAGTCCTGACAGTGCGCGAATGCATGCCCTTCACCACATATGCATCACCACCGCGGGCAATCATGCGGGCGTTGAGCGCGGAATCGGTTTCCGAGAGACCGGCTATGCGTGCGCGCATTCTCGCGCCCGGTTCGAAGCGGACATGGACCGGGCGGTCATACTCGATATTGTAGAAGCGGTAGAAAGGGAATCCCGCCGAATCGTAATCCTCGCGCAGCATCGGGCGGCTGTAGGGCGTCGGACCGTAGAGAAGCGGTTTGGCGCCATACTGCTCCCGGCTCTGGTATGCGGCGAAAGCGAACGGTTCGCCGGGCATGGCGGCATTGGCAGGCGAGGGTATCGAACCCCTTATCGGGATAAGCGCGTAAGATGAATAGCCCGTCATCAGCATGGTGAGCATCCACATGGCGAGGCAGAGGCGCCGCGCCTTGAAATTCGGACCGCATACCAGCAGAAAAGCGGCGGCAGCCGATATGATGGCTCCGGCGAGAAAATGCTCTGAAAAGATGAATATGCCCGACAGGAAAACAGCCGGCCAGCAGGCCGCCGCCACGAGTCCGCGGCGAGAGACCATCCTTGTGGCGAATATGGCGAGAAGGAGCGCGGCGGCTGTGAGCGCGACATATGCCGCCACTCCCGAGAGCGCGGGCAGGCCGAGCGTGTTGACCGCCATGAGTTCGGCTTGTGCGGCCAGAGCGATAGTCGAGGGCATCATGCCCATCAGCACGCATGCCACAGCCACGAGCGACAGAAGCAGTATCAGCGCGAGCCGTCCGGTGGAGCGTATGCCCCGTCTCACCGCCCAGACCATTGCGAGGGCCGGGATGCAGAGCAGGTTGAGCTGGTGGATTCCGATGCTCAGCCCGAAAAGATATGCTATGAGAATGAGAAGTCGCCATGACTCCTGCCGGTTGCGGGTTCCGGCCCATTTGGTCATGAGCCATACGCAGAGCGCGGTCATGAATATCGACATGGCGTAGACCTCGGCTTCCACCGCCGAATACCATGCCGAGTCGCACCATCCGAATGCGAGCGCGCCGGTCAGCGCGCCTCCGGCTGCGGCGAGAGGAGCGGGAATGCGCCGTCGCGGCAGCCGCAGAAGCACCCACAGAGCGACGCGGAATATGGTCTTTGCCAGAAAGAATGCCGCCAGAGCCGTGAAGAGTCCCGACGACAGGTTGACGGCAAGCGCGGCGTGGCGCGGCGATGGCGCGAGCATGGTGATGACCCGCTCCACAAGCATCCACACCGGATTGCCGGGCGGGTGGCCGACTTCAAGAAGATATGCCGCCGACACATATTCCGGGCAGTCCCAGAACGATACGGTCGGCGCCACGGTCAGCCAATAGGTGATTAGCAGAATGAGGAACGCGCCCCACGACACCCACCTCTCGGCCGGAAGGAATCTCTTCTCGTAGTCAGTCATATCGATAAGCCCGGTTATCTCTCCGCACGCATCGGGTTATTGAGGAAATCCTCGTATGCGAGGCGCACACCCTCTTCGAGTTCGGTGCTGTAGGTCCATCCGAGGGCAGTGGCTTTCGACACGTCGAGCAGTTTGCGGGGAGTGCCGTTGGGCTTGCTGGTGTCCCAAAGTATCTCCCCCTCGAAACCGACGGTGCGTGCCACAACCTCGGTGAGCTCGCGGATGGTCAGCTCCTTGCCGGTGCCGGCGTTGACGGTCTCGTTGCCCGAATAGTTCTGCATGAGGAACACGCAGAGGTTGGCGAGGTCGTCGACATAGAGGAACTCGCGCAGCGGCGAGCCGTCGCCCCAGCAGGTCACGCTCTTCAGTCCGGCCTCTTTCGCCTCGTGGAAACGGCGTATCAGAGCCGGGAGCACGTGCGAGTGTGTGGGGTGGTAATTGTCGTTCGGCCCGTAGAGGTTTGTAGGCATGACCGAAATGAAGTCTGTGCCATACTGGCGGTTGAGATATTCGCAATATTTCAGACCCGAGATCTTGGCGAGCGCGTATGCCTCGTTGGTCTTCTCGAGAGCCGATGTCAGCAGGCAAGACTCAGGCATGGGCTGCGGAGCCATGCGCGGGTAGATGCACGATGATCCGAGAAACTCCAGCTTGCGGCATCCGTTGCGCCAGGCGGCGTTGATGACGTTCATCTCAAGCATCATGTTCATGTACATGAAATCAGCCGGAGCGGAGTCATTGGCCTCGATTCCGCCTACCTTCGCTGCGGCGAGGAATACATATTCGGGGCGTTCCTCGGCAAAAAACTTCTCGACGGCGTCCTGACGGGTCAGGTCGAGTTCTGAATGTGTGCGGGTTATGATGTTGGTGTAACCCTGGCGCTCAAGTTCGCGCACGATGGCGGATCCGACCATTCCGCGGTGTCCCGCCACATATATCTTAGCGTTCTTTTCCACTGTGAGTTATATTGTTTAAAATGCCGCCTGTGTCCAGACGATCCGGTTTTGATTCCGGATGCAAAATTAATGAAAAAAATCCACACTGCCGAATTACGCGCGGCCGGACCGGGAGCGGCGCACCTCCGGGGCGCCGACGGAAGCACGGTGTCATAATTTCGCCGAGTATTGCGCATGACAATTTTCGGCGTCCCGGAGGTCCGCCGCTCCCGGTCCGGATGCGGCGGTAGTTGCCGTCACGACAGAACAAAAAAGAGGTGTATCGGAAATCCCGATACACCCCAGACATGTCTTCTGTTGATACGGTCTTACTTGTTGAGCAGGTTATTGACGGCGTTGCCGGCATCCTGCGCGGCCTGACCGGCCTTCTCCTTTGCATTCTGCACACCCTGGGCCGCTTTGTCTTTGGCATTCTGCACGGCCTCGGAGGTCTTCTCTTTTGCAGTCTCGACTGCCTCGGAGGTCTTGTCTTTGGCCTGCTGCACGGCGGCCTCGGCTGCTGCGCCTACCTCCGAACCTGCTGATTTGACAGCGTCGGAAAATGACTTGCCGTAGCCTTCCATTGTCTCTTTGTAGCTGCTGCCGTATGCTTTGGCGGCATCGCCGAATGTCATGACCACAGTGCCTGTGCTGTCGACGATGTTGCCCTTGTCATCGATTTTCCAGCCGTTCTGTTCAAGCGTCTGGCGGAGTTCGGCTGCTGAAGCCACGCTTGCCGGGGGCGCGATCTGGACTGTCACTGTCTCTTCGATTATAGTGTCGGTGTCAGCGTTTGCATTTTCTGCGTTCTTGCTGCCGCATGCGCCCAGCATCATGAGGCCGGCGAGGCCGAGTGTCATAAAGATCTTTTTCATAACAATATGTTTTTATTGAATAGTCAATAGCGGATATCCGGAAGCCGCGGGAGCGTCCGGTATCAAGACAACGCGTAAAGAACCGCAGAGGTTCTTGCGGCATGGTGAAATTTTTCGAAAAGAGCAGCGACGCCGGTTCACGCGTTGCGGTAGATGTCGGTCAGACGCGGTATGAACGATTCCCACGACAGCGCGCCGGTATATGCGCGGTGTGCGTTGGCGCCGATGCGGGCGCGCAGTTCCGGATCTGTGGCAAGACGCCTCATCGCCTCTGCAAGCGCGTGGGCGTCGGCTGGCGGTACGAAAATCGCCGATTCCCCGTCGATCAGGTATTCCGACTGTGCGCCGTTGGGCGAGCATATCTGCGCTCTCCCGGCAGCCATGACATAGATGTTGGGGAGACCGAAAGCCTCGCGCTCTATCGACGGGAGCACCGCGAAGTGCGACTGCCCGATTATCTCTGTCGGGGTGTCGCGAAGACTCTTCCAGTCGATCATCTCCATCACGCCCCGGGTCATGGCTCTGCGACGCAGAGTGTCGAGATAGTCTGGATTTCCCTGGCCGACGATTCGCAGCCTGATCTTGAGATCGCGCAGAGCCACAAGAGCGTCGATTATCGTCTCGATCCCTTTTCCTTTCACGAGCGGGCCGGCGTAGATGGCGAACACTGGGCCTTTCTCCGGTTCGGCGAGTACAGGGGCCGGAGGGATGTTGACGCTGTTGTGGATGATGTGTACGGTCTCCATGCGCATCGGCAGTCTGTCAGGCCATGGCGCGCGGAATCTGTCGAAAGCCGTGCGCGACACGAATATGTGGGCGTTGATCTTGTCGTAGATGCGGCGGAAAAGCCATGAATTGCGCCCTTGCCTGACGGTGTGGCGCGTAGATATCACCCTTATGTCGGGGCGTTTGGCCAGACGCTTTGCGAGCAGGACAGTGAAGGCGTCGCGGTAGCGGTGTACGTGTACATACGAATTGTCCAGTGGCACACCCCGGAGCACGCGGGCGAGGATCACGGCCGACGCCGGATCGAAAAAGCCGCGCAGCGGAGCGTGGAAGAGCGGTATTCCGGCGTCGCGGAAACGGTTGTCGATCACCTTGGCGTCGCGGGTCACCGCAGCCACCCTCCATCCTTCGGAACGGTAATGGTTGCATATGTCGAAAGCGTATCTCTGTGCTCCTCCCCAGCGGTCGGACGATATGAGGTGTATGAGTACAGGACGCTCTTTCATGCTCTGGTTCAAACGGAGTTGTGTCAGTTTGTGCTCGACAGCATCACGCGGATATCGATGCTCGGCATCGAGAGGAACGACGCGATGAGTTTGTCGACAAGGCGACCTTCATATGTCACCATGCCGCACTGCACACCCTGCGTGGTTATCATCATGCCGCGGAATCCGTTTTTGATCTGCATCTCGTTGAAGAAATTGATCAGCGGGTTCGACAGGGCCATGGCCACTGTGCGGGGCACCGACACGGAGGGATGCGACTCGTTGAGGTCGATGACATAGACGCTGTCTTTGATCGACGACGAGAGGCTTTTGGGGAATTCGAACTCGCGGGTGGTGTTGCCGGTGATTATGACGTCGGCCGATTTGACGCGGTTGGTGAGCACGCGGGGGTGTATGGCTATCAGTTCGACGCGCGGATCGCAGGCCGGGCGTGCGAGCTGCAGGGCCGACACGTCATTGTCCATCAGCACGACTTTCGCTCCTGTGCCGACGGCGGCGTTTGCGGCGGCGATCGATTCCGTGCCGCTTCCGATGATCAGAACCTCGCAGGGGTTGAGTCCGGCCACACCGGCCAGAAGCACACCCTTGCCCCCGCCGAGATACGACAGCGATTCCTGCGCGTACATGATGGCGGCGCGGCCGTCGATCTCATGCACGATGTCGGCGAAAATCTCGATGTCGTGATGCGAATACATGTTGTCGAGGCATCCGCACGCGATCCTGCGGTCGAGAAGAGCCTTGATAACCGGACTCTCAAACAGGTCGTCGCCCATCATGCAGAGCAACGCCGATCCGGGAGTCATTTTCTTCACGTCTTTGGCGCGGAGGGGCTGGTAAGAGAGTACCACAGGACATTTTAGAGCCTCGTCGCGGGTCACGGTCTTCACTCCATATTCGGCATAGGTTTCATCCTTGAAACTGATGTCGACACCAGCGCCGGCCTCCATCGATATTCTGATGCCGGCCGATGTGAGCAGTCCGCAGGCCTCGGGCGTAAGGAGAAAACGGGTCTCGTCGGTGTCGGCATAATTGCCTAAAAGCCCGATATGTATGCCCGGAGCTACAGTCTCGAGCACTTCGGTCTCCGCCTGGGTCTCAGGCGTGCGGATTTTATTAGTCTCTGTCATAACCTAAGCTTTTTGTGTTAGCCAATGGCAAAGTTAATAAAAAAAATCAAATATCGAAACAAAATGTGACGGAGGAGTCCGTCTTTGTGGCGGACTCCTCCTGAACGGGACACTTCTGACTGAGCGATTTAATGCCAGTCTTAAGATATTGTTATCTCACGATGACTTTTACGGATTTGCCTGCGGCAGTCACAATGTAGACTCCTGATCCGCAGGGGATGCGTATGTCGGCGGCGGGAGTCGCGGAGTAGACTGTCCTGCCTGCCGCGTCGGCCACTGTGACATGTCTGCCGGCTGCGCCGGAGATGCGGATCGAGCAGTCGTCGGTCGAGACGGTGATTGTTTCGTCAGCAGTCAGACCGACTCCGGTGATCTCTACATATGCCTCGGGCGACGGTGCTGATTCTCCCTGTGCATAAACTGCGGTCACCGCGTAGGAGTGCTCTCCGGCAGGAACAAGTCTGTCGGTGTATGAAACGTCTGTCAGAAGCACGTCGTTGATTCTCTTTTCGTTGCGGTAGATGTTGTATCCGAGCAGATCATAGCCTTCGCCTGTCGAATAGGTCACACAGTCGATGAAGAGCATGAAACAGTCGTCCGACACGCAGTTGAACGCGAAATAGAGCGCGCCATCGGGCAGCTCGACATCGTAGCGCGTCCATTCGTCAGACATGTTCTCGAACTTGCGCAGTTCGGTGAAATCAGCGGTTTCTTTGCCTGATGTCGAGCAGAGCACGCGCAGGGTCTCCGGGTAGTCAGACGAATAGCTGCGGGCATAGAAAGAGACTGTCTGTGCCCGTCCGTCGAGTTTTGGCGATATCGCCCAGTCGTCGTTCGCGCCGCCGCTGGCGTATATGCTGCACAGATGTCGGTTTCCGCTCATTGATGCCCAGGACTGTGCGGTCGCTCCGAAGATTTCGGAAGATGAGTCAACCACAAAGAATCCGACGGGTACCGGGTTCCCTTCGGCGTCGGTGTGTCCGGGTATGTCGAGCTGCTGCATGCCGCCGGCGGGCCTTCCGTCACGGTCAAGCAGTGTCCATCCGGCTGCGTCGGTCTGACTCCAGGGCTCTGCAGAGGCGAAATCCTCTGTGTGGTATACCACTCCGGCACCGTCAAGATCAGGTGTGTCCCAGTCAAGCAGAACTTCATTGTCTGCACCGAGAGAGCCGTCGAGTCTGCCGACTGTCGGGTGTGACGGCGTCCTGAAACGCACTCTGACAGTTTCAGAGGTGTTGTCGTCTGCCACAAGGTCTTTGTCGTAGGCTATTTCGGCGCGGAAACCTACGCGCTTGCTGTCGAACGGAGTCGACCCGTATGTGATGCAGAAATCGCGGCCTGTGCCGGCGGCGAGTTCGTCGACTGTCATTTCCGTCACCTGCTCCTCGTCGCGCAACAGACGGATGCAGAAGTCAGCGGCGGGATTGTCACCGAGATTCTCGACACGGATTCTGACCGGGAATTCCTCGCCCGCTGTGGCCTCGTCATCGCAAGAAATCGAGGCGATCGCGAGATTGTCGCTCACATTGTCAGACACGCGCATATTGTCGATGATGATGAACGTGTATGTCACGATCGTGCCCTTGAGGGCGATCTGGATCTCTTTCCCCTTATATGCGGAAAGCGATGTCTTGATCCGGTTCCATTCCGGGTGGCCGAGATCGCAGACGCGTGTGCTGTACACAGATTTGAATCCTGAGCCGTCGTTAACAAGAATCTCCACTTCGTTGTCGTCCGGTCCGGCGGATCCGGCGATGTTGTAAGTGTAGCAACTGAACACCGGCTCGACAGCGTCTTTGAGAGATATTCTGGGCAGGAGAAGCATGGCCGCGTCTCCACGGGTATTGGAGTTGAGTGCGATCATGCCGTTGTCGCCGTCCTGACAGTTGAGATCAGAGAAGTTTGCGTCGCGGTAGAGTCCCCATGACGCGTTGCCTGTGACCTTGAACATGCCGAGAGTGTTGGATACAGAACCGTTGGCGAAAGATTCGGCGTAGGGATATCCGAGTGAGTTGCCGACTGCCACCGGTATCACCGGAGTCACATCTGAATTTCCACCCTCTGTGGTCGTGCTGATCATGAACGACGCGAATGTCTGCGTGCCGGGATTCTCCGGACTGTAATCGAACGAATAGCTCAGATCAGTGATACCCGAGGCAATTGCATTGTTGACATAACCGTCAGATTCATATATGGTGTAGGTCATGTCGGCAGGATTGATCGGATTTCCGACCTCGTCGGTCTCGGGAGCTTTCCAGTTTATGGTCATCTTCGCGGGCGATGACTGCCATGCGTACACCTCTGACACAGGGGCGGATCTGCGCACGCCGGCGTATACGGGCACTACGAGTTCGCGTCCGTCACCGAATTCATTGGAAGCCACTATTGTGAAGTAATACTCGCGTCCGGTCTCGGCGACCATGCTTGTGCATTGGATGGTCTGTCCGGGCGTGACGTTGGAGTATGTGGCCACAGTCTCCCCCTCGCGGCTCACTGTGAGCCGGTCGATCTTTTCAAGGGGGCGTCCTTCGAAATCTGTCTCCGGGGCGCGGAAACTCATTTCAAGCAGTCGCGGATTGTCAAGGCCGGAGTGCCCGTTGAAGTCTGTGACGCCGGCGGGCGCACCGGGATCCTTGGCGGCGGAGATACGGTATCCTCTGCATTTCACGCCGCTTGTGCCGTTGGGTCCGGTGATGCCGAGGGCCGGACGATAGTCTCCGGTCTCGGCGACTCTCACAAACTCACCCTGCCAGGACCATTTGTCGTTGTCGGGCATGACAGCTGAGCATACCTCTGTGTCAAGGCTTTCAAGAGTGGCGTCTTTGCCGAGGCGGATCTCGTATTGCACGCTGTGGTTGTGCGTAGGCATCATGTTGAACTGTACCTGATAATAATAGCCGGCCTCAAGATGGACGGGCGGAGCTATCAGCCAGTCGTTGTTGACATTTTCGGGGTTGTAGCTTTCCCACAGAAGCATATAGTCGCGCTCCTTGTCGAGAGAGTTGTCGAATTTCCACATGCTGTCGTCGCCGTCGCCGTTGATTGTGGTGAAAGCACAGCTTGTAGACCGTGAGAATCCGTCGAATTCATGGGGTGCGGTCGCCGATCCTCTGTAGAACCCGTCGCTCAGAGTCTCGTCTGAATAAGTCACTCCGGAGAATCTTGATGTGACTCCGTAGTAGTATATGGCAAACGAGTCGTCAAGATTGTCAGTGTCGGTCACAGAAGTGTCGGTTATGTCGGCTGCTATCGTCGCTCCGTCGGGATATCGGGTCACACTGTAGGTTATCTGGCCGGCCTCGATCTCAATGCCCTTGTCGGAGGTTGTGACAGGATTCCATGTCAGGACCGGGCACTGTGAGCTGTCGAATGCAAGTGATACCGAAGGCGCTGATGGCTTGGCGAATCCGATCACGCTTTGAAGCCGGGCATATCGGCTCGGACCCTCGGAGTTGACGGTCTTGACCGATATCTTGTATGAGTCTGCGGAGTCGACCGAGAGCGGGATCGAGACTTCAGCTCCATATTCAGAATCGCCAGTGGCTATGCTTTTGCCGTTGACAATCACCTCGTATGTGAGTTTTCCTGATGCCGGCGATCCGTCGCGCAGAGTGGTCGGGGCAGTAAACGAGAATGATCCGGAGAGCTCGCCGGCGGGGATGCCGATTGTCAAACCGGTGGCGAGACCGGGGCATGACATGCCTGACAGTTCCTCTGACCATAGACCGATGTTCTGCTGGTCGAATCCAAGATCGAGTATCTGGGTGGCCTTGGCAGTCTGTTTGTCGATTTCCCAGAATCCTGAGCGGTTCTTTCCTGCCTGTGCGTCATAAAGAGTGGCGGAAAGGAAGAGACGACCGGTCCGCATGTCGATTACGGCGGAATGAAGACGGTTGGCGAATGTGAGGCCGGTGCTTCCCACAAGAACCTTTGTTCCGTCAGTCTTGTCGACGGTATAGAGATTGCCGCTGTTGTCGAAAGCGTAGAGACAAGTCCTGTCGGCGGCAAGTGCCGCGATGCGGTCGGCATATGAAATCTCGGGTCCCACATACTTCATCGACTTGTTCTCGAAGTCGAGAACGGAGAGCGCGTATGAGGACTGGGCGTAATTGTAAGATGAGAATCCGAAAAGCTGGTCTGTCCACGGGTCATAGGCCATGTCTAATGAAGACATCTGTATGTCTTCGTTCCAGAAATCGTTGTATTGCCAGGTGTCGACGTCGTAGCGAACGTAATAATCCCACCACGGACTTGAGTTCGAGGTCTGGTAGAGTGCATAGAAATTATCTTCTATCGCGGTGCATCCTCTTGATATGAAGGGACCGAATACGCTTGAGTCGAACAGTTTGTAGCAGTGCGGGATGTTGTCGTCATCGACATCAAGATAATATGCGCCTTTCTCGTCATGGTTGTCGGGGTCGGCATATTGCTGCACGATGTAATAGATACGGACTCCGTCGTTGTCGTGTGCCGGCAGCCGGGAGACGGACTTCAGTTCGTCGGCCATCTTCCTCAGGGAAGCGTCAGGCAGTCCAGGCGGAACAGCCTCAGGCGTTCCGCCTGGAGCGGAAGCTTCGGCACTTGTTGTCTGGTGATCAGTCGTGGCGGTTCTGACTGACTGGGCGGACGATCGTGTGTTTTCTCCTGCCTTTCTGTTCATCGCGTAGTGCGATCCGAAGGCTGAAGCGGCCACCATAAGCGAAACCGCTGCGGCAAGAGTGCATTTCTTGGTTGTCCGGTTCATGTAAGGTTGTTTTTGTTCTCTGCAGTATCCCGTTGCAAAGGTGGTTGGGATTAGAAAATACAGGATACTTTCATGGTGTCGTGAAAGGTATTTCCTCGATATATGGTCGGTTCTTTGTGTTATGATTGTATATGATTTCCTTGCCTTCAGTAGGCAGGGATTATTGATGATGCGATGTATTGTTATCGGATATTTATCTCTTCCGGGCGGCGTGTCAAAACGATTCCGATGGCTCGTCTTGTTTGTTAAATTATCTTTTCTGCGCCCAAATGTAGATATAAAAATCTGATTCTGCAATGGGTTGTCGGGGTAATAT
>CAMWRV010000044.1 GCA_947176745.1 uncultured Muribaculaceae bacterium | reverse complement strand
AGACTCTCAATAATGCGAGTTAATTTTGGAACATAGAACTGAACACCCTATTAAATTTGTAGTCTTAAATCAAAGGCTATAACTATGTTTATATGATTTATTAGAATAAGATCATGGCAAGCAACGAAATCCTATATATTCTCCTGCCGGATTTTGCCTCTCATGAGATGGTCTATCTCATGGAGGCTATAAGCAGTGACGAACAACAATTAAAACCGAATCCCAAATATATCAATAAAATCGTGGCTCCCACTATGGAGCCTGTAACTGCCATTGGCGGATTCCGTGTGTTGCCCGATTACTCTTTTGAGACTATGCCGCATGATTTTGCCGCACTCGTTCTGATAGGCGGTTATGGCTGGCTGACTCCCATAGCAGATATGGTTGCGCCAATTGTTCGTGAGGCATTGGATAAGGGCATAACTGTCGGGGCCATCTGCAACGGAGCATCATTCATGGCTAAATGCGGTTTTCTCAACAATGTCAGGCACACAGGCAACGGATCCGACCAGCTCAAACTTTGGGGAGGCGAAAATTACATCAATCCGGACGGATACATACATCAGCAGGCCGTTTCAGATGGAAAAATAGTAACAGCCAACGGTTCGGCAACACTCGAGTTTGCAAAAGAGTTGCTATTGCTTCTTGACAACGACACGCCGGAGCGTATTGAAATGTATTATCAGTTCAACAAGCAGGGATTCTGCGTCCTTTTCTCCGAATAAGGTTATGGCGTGTTCTGCCGACTTCATTGAATCCATTTGCGAGGCACTTGCTCCGCTGGGCGACGTACGCAGCCGCAAGATGATGGGTGATTCCGTCATTTACGTCAACGAAAAATGCGTAATCACAGCCTGCGACAATATAGCTTACGTCAAGAAATTGCCCTGTATTGCCGATTTGATGGCAAATGCCGAGTGCGGTTGCCCGTATGAGGGCGCAAAGGAAGCCTATATTCTTGATTTTACCGATTCCCGCAAAGTTCTCAAAGTAATTGAAACCCTATGGAATGACCTGCCATTCCCGAAATCAAAGAAAAGTAAATGATGCGGCGTGCCTATTGAGAGCTGCCCGAAGATAAAAAAGTGTATCGATCCGAATAAAGACGACTTGATTTTTTTGATTTCAGGTCGGCTTTTTCGGACGGATACGCACATACGGTGGGGGAGAGACAGGAAAAACGAAAGCAGGAGATAAACAACTGCGATTAGTGTTTACCTCCTGCTCGATTTTGTATTAAACCGGAATGTCGGTCTTATTTGAGAGCGTCTTTTACTGCATCGTTGGGCACCATCTCTTCTCTGAAAACATAAGCGCCGGTTTTGGGAGATTTCTCCATCACGATGATCTTGCTGTATGTACGGCCTTCACCTTTCTGGATAGAGGCCACGGTTTTCTTTGCCATGGGTCAGTGCTTATTTGATTTCTTTGTGAACGGTGACTTTCTTCAGAATGGGGTTGTATTTCTTCAACTCCAGACGACCTGTAGTGTTTTTGCGGTTTTTAGTGGTGATGTAACGTGACATACCGGGCATGCCGCTTGCCTTATGTTCGGTGCATTCGAGAATCACTTGAACGCGATTGCCTTTTGCTTTCTTTGCCATAATTCTGCTGTTCTATTAGAGAGAAAGGATTGTGATGTCTTTAAAGTCGAGATTGCCTTCAGCCTCAGCCTTCTTGAGAGCGGCGTTGAGTCCGATCTTGTTGATGGTGCGGAGCGCACGGGTCGAGAGTCGAAGCTGAATCCACATATCCTGCTCTACCCAGTAGAATTTCTTTGTTTGCAAGTTTACCTCGAACTTGCGCTTGGTGCGACGCTTTGAGTGAGACACATTATTGCCTACCTGCGCCTTTTTGCCTGTGATCTGACAAACTTTTGACATGGCTCTTGTTTGATTCTTTATTTATTTGACTTCAGTTTGTTCCTGACGCCATCACAGTTCTCATATCGTCACTAACTGCATCATATTCAGTGACTTTAAAGGATGTGCCACAAAACGATTGCAAAGTTAATGCTTTTTTTGCTAATTTCCAAATGTTTCCGAATGTTTTCTACAATTGTTCCTTGCATAGATCTATTACACAGATCTATTTAAGGCTGCATCCGGCGGGTGGCGCGATATTGTCTTTGTGGCATCTGTCGACAATATGCTGTATGCGCTCCGGTGTGGCGGGGTGTGACGAAAACATCTGTGCCATGCCTGATGTCTGTCCCGCAGATTCCATTGATTCAAGTTTTGAGAACGCCATCGCCATTGTCCATGGATTCTTGCCGTTGGCTTTCAGAAAATCATATCCGTAGTCGTCGGCGTTGCTTTCTTGCGAACGAGAGTATTTCGCGCTTACCAATGAAGTGCCTATCTGGGCGAGTTGTGACTGTGTCAAGGCTGCTGCTGTTGACCCTGTGGATGCTATGCCGTCGAGTATGGCTGAATTGAGCAAGGCCTGTTTGAAAGCGTTTTTGGTGTCTTTATGCGCCACATGTCCGATCTCGTGCCCGATTACGCCGAGCACCTCGTCGTCGGTCATACGGTCCATAAGTCCGGAATATACCCTCACGCTTCCATCGGCGCATGCGAAAGCGTTGACGTCATTCGTGAGGTATACTTTGAAATTCAACGGTATGCCGTCTACCGAGGTCAGTCCGTCGGTAAGCCTGGCGAGACGTCTGGAGTATTCGCTTGATGCAGGAGCAATCTTGTTTTGTTGGTCGGAATATGTTATGTATTCGTGAACACAGTTTTGTATCTCCGAATCTGACACAGTGGCGGCCTGAATGGCTTTAGTGGCTCCGCTCATAAGCGACGACATGTTCAGTCCGGTGGCGGAACATCCGGATAACATTAGGCATGATGCAGTGGCCATTGTGGCTGCTGCGGCTAAGGACCGTATCTTGCGTGCCAGCCCGAAATTCTTTACTCCAGTCATAATCAAACGATATTCTATGTTTAGCTATCAAGTAAAACATTCGGAATTGTCAAAGAGTTGTCATGACTGCGTGACAGATCTTGCTCTGCACACAATCCAATCTTTCCCGGGAATGGAGTCTGTACAGTCCGGCTTCTCAGAGACCTGTTCCAACAATGACTGAGGAATCATATCTGCGTTTCCAGTCTTCGGCTCCTGTGTTCGTAGGGAGTGTGACCAGGCCGTCGAGATTTTTATCAGCACGCAGCAATGCGGCATATTTGCCCATCGATCCCTGACTGGTTATGTGGTGACGGCATCGTGACATAAGTATAAGGTCGCACCATCCTTTGTCGGAGCCGTTGCCGGCGCAGACTGTTATCCGGTAGTCGCCGAGTTCCGGTATAAGATGGCTTTCGCACCAGTCAGGCTCGTCGGAGAAGAGAAAGAATTGCGGATCAGTACATCTTGCCGTCACTTGTCTGACGCATTCCTTGAAATAGTCAGTTTCGGCGGGAAGACCGTATGCCGCGTTATATCGCGCCAGATCTCCGCGTCTCACGTGGATGGCGCATGAATCCGCTCCGGCTTTCTCTATCATCTGCAATGTCGCAAGACTGCTGTTGTCGAGAACACGCGTATCGATCTGAAAGACTTCTCTGAACAACCGGCTGTACATTTCCTCCGGATCGCGGAAGTAACCGTCAAGATATGCCGGGGGAGCGGTATTCAGCCATCCAAGACTGTCATTCTGATTGTTGAAGTAGTCGTTGCGGCGGTAGAAAAGACTGATATAAATCCGGTTGAGGAATTTGTTTCGGCTTTCCTCGAATCTAAGATCCGGAAAAATTCTCAGCAGATCAAAGTTGCGGCACATGCGACCGTCGAGATCGGTGCCGACATCGCGAAACCAGCTGAGATCGTAAGTGACGTGATGCCCGCGCCGTGCAAGCAGCATGCCGACAAGGTAGAAATGCATCTGCGAACATATGCCTCCGTCCATATGGATTATTATCCTTGACGGAATCAGACGAGAGTATGCGAGTCCGCGTGCCGCGTGCGCGCATATGCTCTTCAATGTGCGTTTCACATTCATGCGAAGGGATAGAGTCGCGACCGATTCCGGTCAGTCGTCGTTTATGTCTTCCTGTTCCTTATAATTGTTGCGCAGAAGCCTGATGAGCATTACCATGACATGGTTTGTGGCACTTTCTATCACGTTGTCGCGGTCGCCGTCGAAATGTATAAGCTCGGTTACTGTCTGTCCGCCGTATCTCGCGCTCATCCACACCGTGCCGACAGGCTTGAATTTCGTACCTCCGTCGGGACCGGCGATGCCCGATGTGGCCAATGCGCAGTCTGACTGCATAAGGGCCGAGACTCCGTCGGCCATCTCGGCCACCACCTCGCGGCTGACGGCACCGTATCGGCCGAGGTCGTTACGCGAGACGCCGAGCACGTTGGCCTTCACATCATTGCTGTAGCTGACCACGCTTCCGAGAAAATAGGCCGATGAACCGGGATTGCGGGTTATCCGGTGTGCTATGTTCCCTCCGGTGCAGCTCTCTGCACAGGCGATCGTCAGTTCACGCTCCGACAGAAGCTCACCGAGCACCTGGGGCACGCTCTTGTCTTCGGTTGTCACGATCTCCTCGCAGAACATGTCCTGAAGAGTCTGATGGAACTTGTTTATCTTGAATCTTAGAAGTTCCACACCATCGCTGACTCCGGTCAGTGTCACACGTGTCACAAGATGGCTGCTGCTGATGGAGATACGGATGAAATCGGGCAACTGGGCCTCGAAGTGCCGCATGATGTTGCTCAACTCGTCATGAGTGTATCCATATATGACCACATGGCGAGTCTCCTCGACAAGAGGCTGGCCGGAACTTGCTGCGACTTTATCGGTTGCTATATTTTCCATAGTCTGTGTCATCAGATGGTGGTCCGGGCGAATGGGGGAAGCCCGAGATCACTGAATTCTTTCTTCTGGTATTTGTAATATCCGGCCATGGCCACCATCGCGGCGTTGTCGGTTGTGAATTTTCTTGCCGGAATCCAGGCTCTTACACCGAGCCTGCCGCACAGATCCGACACTGCCTGCCGGACTCCGGAGTTGGCCGACACACCGCCTCCGATGGCCACATGTCTGACTCCGGTCTCCCTGATGGCAGGTTCAAGTTTCGACAGCAGAATGTCGATGATCGTCTTCTGAAGCGACGCGCAGAGATCGGCGCGGTTCTTCTCAATGAAATCGGCATCCTCTTTGACGGCATCGCGAAGAGTGTAGAGAAACGATGTCTTCAGTCCGCTGAATGAATAGTCGTAGCCTGAGGTATGTGGCTTGCTGAACCTGAATCTCTGCGGGTTTCCCTCGCTTGCGAGTCTGTCGATGTGCGGTCCGCCCGGATAGGGCAGCCCCATTATTTTCGCGCATTTGTCAAATGCCTCGCCGGCTGCGTCATCGATGGTCTGGCCGATGATTTTCATCTCGAAAGGGGAACTGACCAGAACTATCTGTGAATTTCCTCCTGACACTAGAAGACAGAGGAACGGAAATTCAGGGGTCTCATCTTCGGGACTTTCCTTGATGAAATGCGACAGGACGTGGCCGTGGAGATGGTTGACGTCGACAAGCGGTATGTCAAGGCCTATCGCCATGCCCTTGGCAAATGAAGTGCCGACGTGAAGCGAGCCGAGAAGCCCCGGTCCGCGCGTATATGCTATCGCGCTGAGATCTTCAGCCCTGACGCCGGCCTGGCGCAATGCTTCCGAGACTACCGGAACTATATTCTGCTGGTGAACACGCGATGCGAGTTCGGGCACGACGCCTCCATACGCCTCATGGACCTTCTGGCTTGCTATGACATTGCTTTTAAGAAGTCCGTCGGCAATGACGGCGGCCGAAGTGTCATCGCATGATGATTCTATGCCGAGTATTATGTCGCTCATCTCATTATTACGCTTTTATTACATACAAAGTTAGTCATTTAACCTTTAATATAAAAGAAAATTCGTAAATTTGCACTGAAATGTCAGCTACGAGGTCAGTCTATAAGGTAATGCGCAGTCTCCTTTTCACAGCCATATTGGCGGTGATAGGGCTTATGGCCATACTGTATATTCTTGTCTCGGTTCCTTATGTGCAACGCCGCATCAAGGAGCGTGCGGAGCGCGAACTGACATCTCTGCTCGGCGGCAGAGTCTCGGTCTCGGAGGTCGATATCCTTCCGTTCAACGAGGTGAGAATGCATGGCGTGGCCTTGCATACACCCGGAGGTGAACGGTGTCTGTCGGTCGGCCGACTCGGCGCAGGAATAGATTTATGGACATTGCTCGTTTCGGGCGAAATCGAGATCGTATATGCCGAGATAATCTCAATGGATGCACGTATCGCCCAGTCTGCCGAAGGGGCTCCTTTCAATATCCAGTTTGTCATCGACGCTTTGTCGGGGAAAGAGAAGAAAACTCCTCCTCCCGAGTTCAGGGTAGTGTTGCGCAATGTCGTGATCCGCAAATCTTCAGTCTCGTTCGACCGCACGTATATCCCGCGGGCCGCCGACAGCAGGAAAATGGATTTCAACCACATCTCTCTTTCCGATTTCCGCGCCGACATCGAGATGCCTCTCATATCAAACGACAGTGTTGCGGCCGATCTGCGTCGTCTGGCGTTCAGTGAAAAGTGCGGTCTTGACGTAGAGGGCCTATCCCTGAAGGCGGGAGTATCACCGCGCGGCCTCTCGTTTTCCGATTTTCGCCTGAAAGTCGGAAAATCGGTCATTACGGTTTCCGACCAGACCTTGCCAATAAGCGGATATGATGATATCATGAATTCGCTGCGGGCCACGCCACGGACTGTCACAATATCGGCCGATCCTCTTGTCCCCTCGGATTTTACGGCGTTCTTCCTCCCCTTGTCCGGTTTTGGAGAAACATTGGCAACGGATATAAGTCTAAAGGGAAATGCCGATTCGGCGACTATGGAGAACTTTATGCTGCGCGACCGGGCGGGAGGCCTGAGCCTGTCGCTCTCAGGTTCGGTCTCGAATCTCTCTGTTCCCGCCGCTCTATCGGGTTCCCTCTCTTCGTTAGAGGCAACTCTCCCGGCATCGTTCAACAGCCGCGTCGTTGACCTGATACCGGGTGTTTCCGACAAAGTGCGGTCAATCGTGTCTTCATCAGGTGATCTTGCCATAAGCATGTCTGGAGCATTCGATCTTGCCGGAAAGAACGCCCGACTCATCGCCGCTCTCGGCACATCGGCCGGAGAACTCTCGGTCGAAGGTGGAACTCGCTGGGATGACGGAATCGTATCATTATCCGGCCTTTCGCTTGAATCCGATTCTTTCGACCTGGGTCGTATTACAGGTAATGCCCGTCTCGGGCTGGCAGCCTTCGGACTTTCGGGTGATCTCTGCTTGAATAAAAATATCACAGAAGGCAACATCGAGGGAAATGTGGCCTTTATCGATTACAACTCCACAAGGTTTGAGAACCTGTCGCTTACTGCGGCTAAAAAAGAGGACCGTATTACGGCTCATGCCGAAGCCGGTGACTCCCGCCTCTCATTTTCAGCCGATGCAGACTGCTCGCTAAGGGGAGAGGAGTCTGAATGGAATCTCGATGCTGTTTTAGATCGTATCGTGCCCGGAGTCTTGCTCCCCGGGTCAAATCATGGCATCGGGTCAGTGTCCGGATCTGTTCATGCGGCTCTGTCAGGAAACTCTCCGGAAAATCTCACAGGTCGTCTGTCATTGCAGGATTTTGATCTTGACATGGCCTCGTGGTCTCGCTTTTATGTCAATGAGTTCGCGCTATCGGCCGCTTGTGAAGGCAACGATCGGTCATATGTTCTGTCATCAGATTTTCTGAAAGGAAATCTGACAGGGAACTTCAAGCCGGCGGAGATGTCGGAATTGATATCCTGTCTGGCGGAGAGAATACTCCCTTCGATAATAAAGGGGAAGAAAATGCCTGTTGTAGACGGGCAATATGCCGACATGACGCTCACGCTCTATCCCTCGGATGAACTTTATTCAATCCTGAAGTTACCTGTTCGTCCGGGTGTGCCGCTCATCATATCGGGCAGAGCTGACGGAACGGATCGTTCTCTATCTATGACTGTCGACGCTCCGTATCTTGTCAAGGGGAGAGACAAGCTCATAAAAGATACAAGACTGACGCTTTCCGTGGTAGATTCCATGCCTGCTGAAGTAAAGGCGCAGTGCAATTTCCCTCTGAAAAATGACTACGCCGGACTTGATGTTTCGGTGTCGGGATATGATGACCACGTGGATGTCGATCTCGGATGGAGCATGTGTGGAAATCCGGATAATGCCGGATGCGTCAGGACCGGTCTGGACATATCCCGGCGTATGCCCGACAATTCGATCCTTCTTGAGGCGTCGCTGTCAGACTCCGGTTTTCGGCTGAACGGTGCTGACTGGACCGTTTCGCCGGCCCGTATAGTCTATTCCGGCAAATCGCTTGCCGTCTCCGGTCTCCGCATTTCTCACGGGCTTCAGTTTGTAGATGTCAAGGGAGCCGCCTCCGAAAGTCCGATGGATGTGATCACCGCTGATCTTGCGGGTATAGATCTGGAATATATCTTCAATATTCTGAATATAAATCACGTTGATTTCGGAGGTATCGCCACCGGCACAGCGCGGGCGAGTTCTCTTTTTTCCGGTTCCCCTGTGGCCCGGACCGACGGACTTTTTGTCAAGGATCTCGCATACAACGGCCATGTGCTCGGTGACGGCGATCTCGAGAGCCACTGGGACAATTCCCGCGGGCTGGTAGCCATCAATGCCGACATCGCAGGCAAGGATTCATCGTCAGCCACCGTGAGGGGCGGAGTGTTTGTCACACGTGATTCTCTTTCGTTCGACTTTCATGCCGACAGGCTCGACATCGGCTTCCTTCAGCCGTTTATGAGCGGATTCACATCGAGCGTATCCGGCAGGGCTTCGGGCGATATAAAGCTCTACGGAACATTCTCCGACATAGACCTTGCCGGAAAGGCGTTTGCCGACACTATTACAATGAAGGTTGACCAGAGCAATGTCTACTACAGCGGATCCGACACTGTCTTTTTCGCTCCCGGACGCATAACGATACCGGGCATACGCCTGTATGACAGATACGGCAACAGCGGTTTGCTCCGCGGCGAGGTCAGACACAGGTTCCTGAAAGATCCGTCGTTCGACTTCGAGATGTCGGGAGCGAGAAAACTGCTTGTCTACGACACTGACATGAAGATGAATCCGCGATGGTATGGCCGGGTGTTTGCCGACGGATCGGCGACTCTTCGTGGACGTCCGGGACTCGTGGCACTGAATATCAACATGCGCACCGCTTCCGATTCGGAATTCACGCTTGTGCTCGACGAGACCCAGACTGCGGTGGACTATACGTTTCTGACATTTACCGACCATCGGAAGCATTTGCTTGAACTCGCGGAAGAAAGGGAACTGACTTTCGAGGAGACGTTCCGCAAGAAAGTCTCGCCGGAGCGGAAGGAGAGACCAGATCTCTTTTCTCTTGACATGGCTCTCGATGTGACACCCGGGGCGAGGATGGTGATCGTGATGGATCCGCAGGCCGGCGACAAGATCAAGGCTGACGGGCGTGGCGGTCTTCAGATGCATTACGACAGCGAGGCTGACGAACTCTCGATGTACGGCAGATACACGCTCGACAGGGGAGACTACAATTTCAGCCTCCAGGATCTGATTCTTAAGAATTTCAAGATCCGCCACGGCAGCACCATCTCCTTCAACGGCGATCCGCTTGCCGGAATTCTTGACATCACTGCGGCATATCGGGTCAACACCAACCTGACGGATCTTGACGCCTCTTTCGGATCTGATCCTGATCTTAACCGCACGAGTGTCCCTGTAGACGCCCTGCTCAAGGTGACCGGCGACATCCAGGCTCCGGAAATCAGTTTTGACATAAGTCTCCCCACGGTCACTCCTGAAGTGGAGCGGAAGGTGAGAAGCATCGTTTCGACCGAGGACATGATGAACCGACAGGTGATATATCTGCTTGCCCTAAACAGGTTCTATACGCCCGAATATACCGGCGCCGAGCAGGGCGGCGAACTCGCCTCGGTAGCTTCTTCGACTCTGTCGTCGCAGCTGCAGAACATTGTCGGTTCGCTGACCGACAAGTTTTCGGTGGCCCCCTCTTTCAAGTCGGAGAAGAGCGACCTTTCCGACATGGAGGTGGATGTCGCTCTCTCCTCAAGCCTTTTTGACAACCGCCTGCTCATAAACGGCAATCTCGGTTACCGCGACCGCAGCACATCGCAGACCACCTTTGTCGGAGATTTTGATCTGGAATATCTGCTCTCGCGCGACGGACGTCTGCGGCTTAAAGCGTACAATCACTTCAATGACGCATCTTATTATCTGAAATCCGCGCTCACCACACAGGGTGTCGGCATAATATACAGAAAAGACTTCGACGATCCGTTCACGTTCCTGAAGCGGATGTTCAGAAGAAAAAAGAAAACCGGTGCAGAACCGGATAAAACAAACGGAAACAAGAAGGAAAAGTGAAAGCATTGAATATAGAAGGCATATTCGAGCGCATCAGTTTCATGCGCAGGGATTCTGTCGGATTCGCGTTCAGCGGCGGTGGAGCACGCGGATTCTCGCACATAGGTGTCATAATGGCAATGGAGAAGTTCGGCATACGCCCGCAGATCGTATCGGGAGTCTCGGCCGGATCCATAGCCGCAGTCTTGTATGCCGCGGGGCTTTCTCCTCTCGATATGCGGCAGTGCTTTGCCGATGCCAACAAGTTCGCCGATTTCCGCGAATGGACAGTTCCCAAGGATGGCATATTCAAACTGTCGAAATTCTCAAAAATGCTCGAATCCTGGCTTCCGGTCAGAAATCTCGAGGATCTCAGGATTCCGTGTGTCGTATGCGCCACAAATCTCGACCGGGGCACACAGGTCGGATGGGGGAAAGGGGAGATCGTGCCCCGCGTGGTGGCATCGTGCAGCATACCTATAGTGTTCAGACCCGTCACCATCAACGGAGCGCATTATGTCGACGGAGGTGTGCTTCACAATCTTCCGGCCTGGGCGATAAGAGACTACTGTGATATCCTCTACGGCTCTAACTGCTCGCCGCTCAACAAGAATTACAAATATAAGGATTCCCTTATCGACATAGCCCTGCGGACTTATCATCTGACCACAAAGTCTAACCTGGGCACCGACATCCGGCTGTGTGATTATGTAATCACACCCAGAGAGCTGACCACACATGGCATCTTCGACCTGTCGGCGCTTGATTCTGCCATAAGGATCGGTTATGAATCGGCATGTTCGGTTCTTGAGGCTATCGGCAAGGCACGCAAGCAATAATGCTTAACCATACAACAGAATATCAAAACTCGATTATGGAAAAGAAACTAATCATATATCAGGCGTTTCCTCGTATTTTTACAAATATGAACGCCGACTGCGTGCCTGACGGCACGTATGAGCAAAACGGTTCCGGAAAGCTCGCCGATCTGACCCCCGGACTGCTCGGCTCACTGGCCTCGATGGGAGTGAACTGTCTCTGGCTGACCGGAATCATCGAGATGGCCACCAAGACTTCTTTCGCGGATGGCAGGATTCCGGCAGACAATCCCAACGTGGTCAAAGGTGAGGCCGGGTCTCCTTATGCCATAAAGGACTATTATGATGTCGCACCTTCGATAGCTGTCGATGTCGACAGGCGTATGGAGGAATTCGAGGAAACGGTGAAGCGTGTCCATGAGGCCGGTCTGAGTCTTATAATAGATTTCGTGCCTAACCACACCGCTCGTGTCTATCATTCGGATTCTGCTCCGTCGGGGGTGGAGGATTTCGGTCAGGGAGACGATTACTCCAAGTTCTTTGCCCGCGACAACAATTATTACTACATCACCAACCAGAGGTTTGCTCCGTCGTTCGACATTGCCCGGCCCGGAACCGAACCATATGTGGAATTCCCGGCCAAGGCCACGGGCAATGACTGCTTCACCGCTTTCTGCGGCGAGACGGACTGGTATGAGACCGTCAAGCTGAACTACGGTTTCGATCCGGGCGACTGGTCGACCCATTATGATCCCGTGCCCGACACATGGCTCAAGATGCTTCATGTGCTGCGCTTCTGGGCGGCGAAAGGAATCGACGGCTTCAGGTGCGACATGGTCTTCATGGTGCCACGTGAGTTCTGGCACTGGGCTATTCCTCATGTCAAGAAGGATTATCCCCGCCTGATGTTTATCGGTGAAATTTATGATGTCAATTCATATAAGGATTTTCTTGAATACTGTCATTTCGATTACCTTTATGACAAGGTGAATCTGTATGATACGCTCAAGGGGATAGAATGTGACAATCTTTCGGCGGCACAGCTTTCATCCTGCTGGCAGCGGGTCGACGGCATCGGAGACTCGATGCTCAACTTCCTCGAGAATCACGACGAGGTCAGATTCGCGTCGCGCGAATTCGCCGGCAATCCAGCCAAGGCCGTGCCGTTTCTTGTGGTGAGTTCCATGATGACCAAGGGACCGTTCATGATCTACTATGGTCAGGAACTCGGAGAAATGGCCGTCGACAACGAAGGATTTGCCGGAGACAACAACCGTTCGACCATTTTCGATTACTGGAGCTACGACACCATGCGCAGATGGTACGACGGAGGCAAGTGCTCGACCGCGTCGCTCACCCCTCATGAGCGCTGGCTAAGGTCGGTCTATTCGCGCATTCTCAATCTGTGCAACGAAGCGGAGGCCATACGCGAAGGTGCGTTTTTCGATCTTATGTATGTCAATCTCCGCAACCCGGCATTCGATCCGCACCGGCATTTCGCCTTTATCCGCTACTCAGAATCGGAGGTCCTTCTTTTTGTTGTCAATTTCGATTCAAAGCCAGCCAATATAGGAGTCACTATTCCTGATCTTGCATTCGACATGGCGATAATCGAGGAAGGAATATTCCATACCACTGACCTGATATGGGGACTTGACCACAGTTTCGAGGTTTCGCGCGGCAAGCCTGTCAATCTGGAAGTGGGTGGATATGACGCTCTTATTGTGCCTCTACAAAAAATTGTCACAAAATCATCGCGTAAATGACGCGAAATAGAAAATTAATTTCTAATTTTGCACTCTGAAAGGGGGCTGGCATGAGTGCCGGTCCGCCTGCCAACGGTAGCAGACTAACCAACATCATATATCTGATATGAACAGCAACCTTCCGCCGATAAAGGTATTCGCAGGCGAGGCTTCCCGCTATCTCGGGGAGAGCATCTGCAAGGATCTCGGCATCGAAATGGGCAAAATGAAAAAGGAGCGTTTTGCCGACGGAGAATTTGAAGTAGGCTTCGAGGAGTCGATCCGAGGCTCGGAAGTTTATCTCGTACAGTCCACTTTCCCCACGTCCGACAATCTGATGGAACTTCTGCTTATGATCGATGCGGCAAAGCGCGCGTCGGCCGGTTCCATTATCGCTGTTGTCCCTTATTTCGGATGGGCCCGTCAGGACCGCAAGGACAAGCCCCGTGTTTCCATCGCAGCCAAGCTCGTGGCCGACATGCTGACAGCTGCAGGCATCACACGTCTGATCACCATGGATCTCCATGCTGACCAGATCCAGGGTTTCTTCAATGTCCCCGTGGATCATCTTTACGCGTCGTCGATATTCATTCCCTATATCGAGAGCCTCAAACTGAAGGATATGGTCATTGCGTCGCCCGATGTCGGCGGTGCTAAGAGAGCCAACTCCTATGCCAAATATTTTGATGTGCCTCTCGTGCTTTGTCACAAGACACGCGCCAAGGCCAATGTGATCGCGACGATGACTGTGATCGGCGATGTAAAGGACAAGAATGTGATTCTTGTCGACGACATTGTCGATACCGCAGGGACGATCACCAAATCGGCAGACCTTCTTCTCGAACATGGTGCGAAATCCGTGCGTGCGCTCTGCAGCCACGCTGTGATGAGCGATCCCGCAACTGACAGGGTAAAAGAGTCCGGACTCACCGAGATCATCTTCACTGACTCGATTCCATATGTCCGCGACAACAGCAAGGCAACCGTGCTTCCTGTCGCCAAACTCTTCGCAGATACGATCCGTCGTATCCACAACAACCAGTCGATATCCTCGCAGTATCTTTTCAAATAAAGATATCTGTCACATGTAAAGATATCTGTCACGCAGTGACAGGCAATAATAAAGAGGCCCGGATCAAGTCCGGGCCTCTTTGTTGTCGTTATGGAGTGTCTTACCAGATGATGACACGCTCTGACTCGGGACGGAACATCTCGTCGCCTTCTTTCACGTCAAATGCCTTGAAGAACGGCTCGATGTTTTTGAGCGAAACGTTGACGCGGTTGATGCCGAGTGAGTGTACGTCGCCGGTGGTGAGATTGCGGATCTCCTCGTCACGGATGTTGGTGGCCCAGAGGTTGGCGAAGTTCATGTAGAACACCTGTGTCGGATCAAGACCGTCGATCTTCTCGGTGGTGATGTCCACACCCTTTTTCTTCTGGGAGTCGAGGAATGCGGTGTATGCCACACGAAGACCGCCCTGGTCGGCGATATTCTCTCCGAGTGTGTACTGGCCGTTGGCATTCAGGCCGGGAAGAACCTCGACTGCGCTGAACTGGTCGGCAAGACCTTTGGTGAGTGTGTCGAACGCTTCTTTGTCTTCGGCTGTCCACCAGTTGATCATGTTGCCGTCGGCATCGAAGTTGCAGCCCTGGTCATCAAAGCCGTGGGTAAGCTCATGTCCGATCACGACACCGATGCCGCCGTAGTTTTCCGCGTCGCTCGACTCAGGATCATAGAAGGGAGCCTGGAGTATGCCTGCGGGGAACACGATCTCGTTGTTCATCGGGTTGTAATATGCGTTGATGGTCTGAGGAGTCATGCCCCATTCGCTGCGGTCAACAGGCTTGCCCCATTTCTCCATCTGGCGATCGAATGCCCAGAGACCTGCGTTGTGCATGTTCTCGTAGTAGCTGAGAGCCGGGTCGATGTTGAGAAGCGAATAGTCTTTCCACTTGTCGGGATAACCGATCTTGACAGTAATGGAGTTGAGTTTCTTGAGAGCCTCGTATTTGGTGTCGTCGGTCATCCAGGGAAGATGCATGATGTGTTTGCCGAGAGCCTTGCGGAGATTCTCTACAAGACCTTCCATATAGATCTTAGAGCTTTCGGGGAAGTATTTCTCCACGTAGAGTTCGCCGAGACCTTCACCCATCACACCCTCCACGGTGCTGAGAGATTTTTTCCATCTCGGACGCTCCTGCTGCACACCCGACATCACCTTGTTGAAATCAAACGAAGCTTTGGCGAAGTCGTCGCTGAGATAGCGGGAAGCTCCAGATACGATATCCCAGAGATAGAGGTCCTTCTTCTCGCGGTCGGTAAGGCTGCTCATAAGGTTGTCGGCCTGCTTGACAGTGTTGAGCTCGGTCACGATAAGCATCTCGGGAACTTCGATGCCCATATCCTCGATCATGGCGCGAACGGGCAGATTGGGATAGAGCTCCTCGATCTGTGTGATAGTGCGGGGATTGTACATGGCCGGAATGTTGCGGCTCTGCTCACGTGTCCAGGTCGAGTCTGCGAGAAGAGTCTCGATCTTGATCACATTCTTTGCTATGCGCTTCGCGTCTTTCTTGCTGTAGCCGGCAAGCTGCATGTCGGTCTCGATGAGTTTGATGTAGGCGTTGCGCACCTCTTTGTTGCGCTTGTCGTTGAGCAGGTAGTAGTCGCGGTCGCCGAGGCCGAGGCCGCCGCTGCTCACATAGAGCGCATACTCCTTGCTGTTGGCAAGATTCTCCATCATGCCGACACCAAACAGGGGAGAGCTTTCATAACGGTGCATGTAGCGGAAAAGATCGTCCATTTCCTCAGGACGGGTATTCTCGATTTTAGCGAGTTTCGCCTTTATCGGAGCCGCGCCCTCGCGGTTGCGGCGAATGGAGTCCATTCCCTGTTCGTAGATAGTCGCGATCTTGAAAGCGTTTGTGCCGGGCTGCGGGTTTGTGGCAGCAAGACCGGTTACAATGCGCTGTATCCGGTTGTTGCTTGAATCGTTAAGAATGTTGAACTGGCCATAGCGTGAATACTCCGCAGTGAGCGGATGTTCTTTCTGCCAGGTTGTGTTCACATGGTGATAGAAATCTTTCTGTGCGGGAATAGACTGGTCGATTCCCTTCACATTAAGACTCTTGGTGTGCTCCTGTGCCAGAGCCGGCATGACGCCGATTCCGAGAGCGAGGCACATGGCCGTCGTCATTGTTGTCTTGATGTTCATAATCACTGTATTTAAGGTTTGTATTGTTTCTTGTCTTTTTTATTTAGTATTGCTCCTTATCTTTTTACTGTGTCATTTGGTTTCCGTATTCTTCCGAGGCAGGTCTGCGCTTTCCGTTCGGTCTCTTCCCATTCTGAGGCGGGATCCGAATCTCTCATGATTCCTCCTCCGGCGAACACACACAGTCTGTCGGGGAGAATCCTCATCGATCTGAGGTTGACAAAGAAGGAGAAGTCTCCATCGGCGGTCACCGGACCGCAGAATCCGCCGTAATAGCCTCGCTCGAAATCCTCGTTGGCCGCGATCGCTTCCATCGACCCGGCACGGGGATAACCTGCGAGCGCGGGAGTGGGTGAGAGGTCAAATGCGGTCTTCAGAGACTTGCGGAGACAACTGTCCTTGTCCGACACCGCATCCTGAAAAGTAAATACTGTCCGAATATGCTCCACAGGACCGGCGGCGTAGGTATGTGTTTCGCCTGCTTGCGGCATGAATCCGTTTTCAATCAGCGTATCCGAGATGAAACCGGATACTATCCGCTGTTCCTCGATATTCTTTTTGTCCCATTCTCCGCCAGTGCCGGTCGGACGCGTGCCGGCGAGTGCCATTGTCGTCAGTGTGTCTCTATTTTTGATAAGCAGAGTCTCCGGACTGGCGCCTATCCACGTTCCTGTCATTGGTGTGTGGAAACAGAATACAAATGCTTCCGGATATGTGTCGCATAGCGACATGAACGTATCGCGGAGGTCGATCCGGTCTTCTCTCACAATGACTCTTGCCGCGACGCACTTCCCGAGTCTGCCTTCACCTATGAGTCTTTTTATAGCGATGACATTTTCGGCATGCCTCAGGGCTGAAGTGCTTTCAGACGGAAATTCATACAGGCTTTCGTCTGTATCTTCTTCGGATTCGAATATTCCGGTGGATGGTCCTTCCGGAATGGTGAGAAGTCCGTCGGGATTTCTGTCAAATGGCGCTATGGCAAAGCCCGGATATCCGATTCCGTGTAAGAGCGTTCCGGAACTTCCGGTGTTCACTCCGCTTTCTCCCGGCAGTCTGTAAGCGAACCAGTTCATAGCTTCTCGGTAATGTCGTCAGATGTCGCGTTCCTGCGGCCTGGCGACTGCAATGAAATCAAAAGGCATCGCTTCGGTCACGGTGGCGTGAATGAATTCACCGGGAGCAGCATCTGTGCCAGTCACACGGTAAGTCAGATCCACTTCAGGCGAATCCCACTCCGAGCGGCAGATCGCGGTGTCGTCTTCATATTCGTCCACAAGCAGTCTGACGTCAGTGCCTACAGATGTGTCGTTAAGTTCCTCGGAGATCTGTTGCTGAAGTTCCATGAGCCGGTCGAGCCGGTCCTGTTTCACTTCATCCGGGACATCGTCTTCATAATGCGTGGCCGCATATGTGTCATCCTCTTCCGAATATGCGAATGCACCCATACGGTCGAAACGCTGTGTGCGCACAAACTCCATCAGTTCGGCGAAATCTTCGTCGGTCTCGCCCGGAAATCCGACCATCAGAGTGGTGCGTATGCGTATGCCCGGTACACGGCGTCTTATTTCCGACAGCAGGTCGAGCGTGGCCTGCTTGTCGATGCGTCGTCTCATGCGTGTGAGCTGCGAGTCGGAGATATGCTGAAGGGCTATGTCGATATAGCGGCATACGTTCTTCCTGCGCGCCATGACGTCAAGAATGTCCATCGGAAAATCTGCCGGATATGCGTAGTGCAGCCGTATCCACTCGACTCCGTCGATATCGGCCATTTGGTCGATCAGAGAGGCGAGTCTGTGTTGCTTGTGGGTGTCAAGTCCGTAGCTTGAGAGATCCTGGGCTATGACGTTGAATTCCTTCACTCCTTTGCCGACGAGATCTCTCACTTCTTCAAGTATCTCCTCTTCCGGGCGTGAGCGGTGGCGCCCCGTGATCAGCGGGATGGCACAGAACGCACAGAACCGGTTGCATCCTTCAGAGATCTTTATGTAGGCCGAGTGTGGGGGAGTCGTCAGCGACCGTTCCCATTGTGCGGGACGGTCGGCCTCCTTGAGGTCGGGCAGACTGTCGACAAATCGATCCCAGTCAAATTTGCCGTATATCATGTCGATTTCAGGCATCTCCGCCTTCAGGTCGTCAAGGTATCTCTGTGTGAGGCATCCCATAGCGGCGATCTTGCCGATCTCTCCCTCCTCCTTTAGTCTTGCGAGGTCAAGAAGAAGGTTGATCGATTCCTCTTTGGCATCGCCGATGAATCCGCAAGTGTTTACCATCACGTATTCCCCCGACGGGGTTTCCGGATTGTGGCAGACACTATAGCCTTTGGCTTCGAGACGGCGTATCATGCGCTCTGAGTCGATGAGATTTTTTGAACATCCCATCGAGATGATATCAATATGGTTTCTCTTATATCCCATCTATCTGGTGGTTGATGCTCATATTGCCTCGCCGAAAAGCGAGCGCACAAATTCGGCTGAATGGAAGATCTGAAGATCCTCTTTCCCCTCGCCGAGTCCGATGTATTTTACGGGTATCTTGAACTGGTCGCTGATGCCGATCACGACACCGCCTTTCGAGGTGCCGTCAAGTTTCGTGATCGCGAGGTTGTTGACCTCGGTGGCAGCCACAAACTGCCGGGCCTGCTCGAATGCGTTCTGGCCTGTCGAGCCGTCAAGCACGAGCAGGATCTCCTGAGGAGCGTCGGGCACGACGCGCTTCATGACATTCTTGATCTTGGTCAGTTCGTTCATCAGTCCGATCTTGTTGTGCAGACGTCCTGCCGTGTCGATTATTACTACATCGGCACCCTGTGCCTTGGCCGAGGATAGCGTGTCAAAGGCCACGGCTGCGGGATCGCTGCCCATTTTCTGCTTGATCACCGGCACTCCGACACGCTCGCCCCAGATGTCGAGCTGTTCGATCGCGGCAGCGCGGAATGTGTCGGCGGCTCCGAGCACGACCTTGTTGCCGGCCTCCTTGTATTGATATGCGAGTTTGCCTATGGTCGTAGTCTTGCCTACGCCGTTGACCCCTACCACCATGATCACGTATGGCTCACCGGTCTTTTTGATATGGAAATCCTCAAGTTCATCTTCATCGCCGGGTTTTTTGAGCATGTCGCTTATCTCTTCTACAAGAAGCCGGCGAAGCTCCTCGCTGCCCACATATTTGTCGCGGGCCACGCGATCCTGAAGCCGCTCGATGATCCTGATGGTCGTGTCTGTGCCGACATCGCTTGTGATGAATGCCTCTTCAAGGTTGTCGAGTACGTCATCGTCGACCTTGCTTTTTCCGGCTATCGCGTGCGATATCTTGCTCCATACACCCTCTTTGGTTTTTTCGAGTCCGCTGTCGAGGGTCTCTTTCTTCTTTCTTGAAAAAAAACTTTTAAATCCCATCTGATCGGTTTTAAGTAAGAACGGGGAACCGATATGATCCGGTTCCCTGAACTTGCCGTTTAATTTTCAAAATTAACAATTTTATTCCGAATAAAAAAGGTTTTGCACCGTGACAGCATGTTTTTATCCCGGCACGGCTTCATGATCGGTATCACAAGCCGATGCCGCCACCTTTTCCTCCGGTGCTCTTGCTGTCGTCGTTGTCAAGATTGGTGTCGGTCTTTTTCACCTGTTCGCTCAGATGTCCGAAGTTCCATGACAGGGTGATGCCCAGATTCCACGACCGGCTTTTGTTTGTGGTCCGGGAGTATTGCGAGGCAGTGCTCGTGTGTCCTTTCCACACGGTGTATTTGGTCAGGAAGTTGCCGGCGTTCACAGCTACTGTAAGCGCGTCGTCCTTGAGGAAACTCCGGCTGATTCCGAGGCCGTAGTAGTACCATCCGCCCCATGATCCCTGAAGGTTGACTGTTCCCGTCGACTGGCCGCCATATAGCGAGTATTTCATCTGCCATGGGCCTCGGTAGTTGTAGCTCGCGCCGTAGTTGCCGTTCCACCCGCTGTTGCTGAGACCGGCTTTGTCTGATGTGATGCTTGTGTAGTTGACGCTGCCGTTGACCGACAGAGACATGGCGGCGTTGATATTCCAGTTAAGGAACCCGGAAATCTCACCCTTCCGGTTTCTTCCGAAATTGCCGTATGTGTCAAACCATACGCCGTCATCGAAATAACTGTAGTTCTCGATGGTATTGTTTGACTGGGCATATCCGATCGCTATATTGCCGCCGAGCACCGGCCCGTAGTTGGAGTATGTCAGTGTTACGCTGTTGTAGCGCTCGCTTTCCAGATCGGGGTTTCCGATCTGCGCGAATGTCTGGGTCAGTCTGAATGGTGTCGGGTTGAGCTGGTTTATGGCAGGTCTGCTTATTCGCATCTGGTATGCCAGACGCAGATTGGCCGCCGGTCCGAACATGTATGTGACAGCCGCATTGGGCACAGCGTCACCGAAATCGCGTCGGAAGTCTTCTGATTCCCCTTTTCTGATATCGAGCCCCATGTGGGTATGCTCGTATCTGATACCTCCTGTCACTGCCCATCTGTCGAATGTGCCGTTGTAGGCGGCATAGATTGCGTATACATCCTGTATCTGTCCGGTCAGTCCGTCTTCGTTTATTTCAAGCGCTTCCGGAGTCAAGCCGGAAAACTGTCTGACCGATAGAGAATTGCGGCGGAATATTCCTTTGACGCCGGCCTCGATTCTGTGTCGTCCCTCTGCGAGCGGATTGACATAGTCGGCAGTGACTGTATGCTCCCGCTGGTATGTGCTGCTTAGATTTTTCTGGACGGCAGGGAGACTTAGGTCTCCGTATTCCACGGTGTTTCCGTAGTTGAGATCCCACGGATTGCGTCCATAGCTGAAGCGGTAGGCTGCGGTCAGTGACTGGCCGGACTCGGAGAGAAGTCTTCTGTAGCTCAGATTGCCGCTTGCTCCGAGATTCTTCATTGTTCCGTCGATTGTCTGTCGCGACAGAGACGTACTCTCCCCCGCACGGCTGAAAGACTGGTTGAGCATGTCGAGCTTGCGCACATCGGCATTGATGTCGGTAATGTCCCCTCCGGCTGATATAAGATCCTTGTCTGACGGTTCCCACGACAGGTTGAGGCTCGCACCTACGTAATCGAACGTGAAACTCTGGTCCATCTCGGAGATCTGCCGGTATTGCGTGTCGGATTCCTCATTGACAGTCTCCTGACGCTGGAATGAACTTTGTTTCTGAAGAGAGTTGTTGGCATAGTTGATTGATGCGTCGGCCGTGACTTTGTTCTGCTTTATGCGTCCGTAGGCCGACAGTCCGCTGTTCTGCGCTCCGAATGATGCGCTAAGAGATCCTGCGTAGCCATCTTTGCTCTGTCTGCGCTCGGTGACGAGATTGAGAATGCCTGCAGTTCCTTCGGCATCATACTTTGCGCCGGGTTCGGTGATGACCTCTATCTTTGATACCGCTTCCGCAGGCATGGCCTTGAACACTTTTGAGGCGTTTGCCGTGAGCATCGGATCCTCTTTGCCGTTTACGTATATCTTGAAGTTCTGGCTTCCTTTGATGTAGATGTTGTCCTGGCCGTCTACGGTGACCATGGGCACTTTTCGAAGCGCGTCGAGAAGGCTCTGACCTTTGGATGTGTCATCCTGTTCGAGATCGTATGTGAGTCGGGCTCCGTCAGATTTTAT
>CAMWRV010000043.1 GCA_947176745.1 uncultured Muribaculaceae bacterium | reverse complement strand
AGCTTCATCGAGCCGGGATAGAGCAGTTCGAGAGTGATCCGCGACATGCCGAACACATGCACCTGCCGCCAGAACTTGCGTAGATTTCCACGCCGCTTGTGATAGACATACGCGTCGGGGAAAAGCGTTATGCCGAAACCGGCAAGACGGATGCGGGTAGACATGTCGATATCCTCGCTGAACATCTCGCGGAAACCTCCGACACGTTCGTAGACCTCGCGCGAGAAACCCATGTTGAACGTGCGCGGTGTGAATTTCTCCATCGACACCTTGCCGCCGCGGATTCCGCCGGTGGTCAGAAACGACGTCATGGCATAGTTGATGGCCTTCTGCGTCGGCGAGAATGATTCGTGCGCGGCGTCGGGACCGCCGAAGCAGTCGACCGGATTCGCCGCGAGGCTCCTGCGCAGCGCGGCGATGTAGCCCGGGGGCAATATGCAGTCAGAGTCGACGAAGACGAAATAGTCTCCGCCGGCTCTGTCCATGCCGTAGTTGCGGGCGATGCTCCGCCCTTCGTTTGATTTTCTGTAATATCTGAGTCTGACCGTCTCATGCCCTTTGACGCGGAGCGAGCCGTCGGGCATCTCTTCAGCGTCGAGACATGGAACCGTGGAACCATCCTCCACAATCACCGTCTCGAATCCGCCGTCGGTCTGCGCCTCAAGGCTTGCCACAAGGTCGGCGATCTCGTCGGGCCGGTTGTATACCGGCACAATAATGGAGAACAGCATATCTTCGGGATTCTTCATGGCGGTCAGAACAAGAGAGGTTTGTTAAGCCTTCACGCGGCCCACGTAGCTGCCGTCGCGGGTGTCGACCTCGATAAGCTCACCCTCGTTGATGAAGAGGGGCACCTTTACGGTAGCGCCGGTCTCGACAGTGGCGGGCTTGAGTGTGTTGGTGGCAGTGTCACCCTTCAGACCCGGCTCGGTGTAGGTGATCTTGAGCACGGTCTTCATGGGCATCTCGGCGTAGAGCACAGTGTTGGTCGAAGCGTCGGAAACTACCTCCACAGTGTCACCCTCTTTCATATAGGCGGCGCCGGTCACGAGATCCTTGCTGATGGGGATCTGCTCGAAAGTCTCGTTGTTCATGAAGATATCATCCTCGCCGTCGGCGTAGAGATACTGGTAGGGGCGGCGCTCCACACGCACGTCCTCGAGCTTCTCGCCGATGTTGAAGCGGCGCTCGATCACGCGGCCGTCAACGACGTCCTTGAGCTTTGTGCGCATGAAAGTATTTCCCTTACCGGGCTTTACGTGAAGGAACTCCACGCAGAAATAGAGACGGCCGTCGAGGCGGATGCAAGTGCCGTTCTTGATGTCTTGAGCGTTCATCATTGCTGTTAAGTCTTATTTTGTTTTTGTTGTTTCAGTTTCAAAATTCAAAAAGCAAGGCGTCCGACCCGAAGGCAGACGCCTTGCAAATGCAAAGTTACAAAAAAATCTTCAACTTCCGAAACGTCAGAAGCATTTCGGCGCATGATGCGCCGGGCATCCCCCTGACGCGGTCAGCCGGATCAGCGCACCAGAACCCTTTCGGCCACACCGCCGCGGACGCGCACGTAGACGCCGGGCGAGAGACGCGAAGGATCGACAGGCATGCCCTGCAGGCTGTACCATACGGTCTGCACCGCAGCGGAATCATCCACAGTAATGCCGACAGAGGCGTCGCCGAATCCGACAACATTAGAGGCAGCCGACTCACCCTTGTCGTAGACGGCAGTGACGAAATAGGCGTCGTTCTCGCCGATCTGTGATGTGGCGAACGTCGTGGCCGACACGGGCGCGGTGTTCTGCAGCTCGCCGTTGCGGTAAACGTTGTATCCGAGCAGCGTTGCCGGAACAGCCGTGCCTGCGGGCACATATTCTATGTCGTCAAGCCAGAGCATATAGCCGGCCGGAGTCGTGGCCCGGATCGCGAAACGGCGCGCACCGTCGGGAAGTCCGACGAAATAGCGGGTCCAGTCGACAGGCACCTCGCACTCTTCCTGAGCGAGCCTGAAGTCTTCGGGGCGCGTGCCTCCCTCCGACCAGTAGACCTCCATTGTCTCCAGTCCGTAGTCGCCGGTGATCGACGAGGCCCAGAAACTTACGGTCTGTCGACCGCCGAACAGTTCGGGAGAAATCAGCCAGTCGTCGGCCGCGATATCTGAACGGCCGTCTTCCGAGAAGCCATACATCTGCACGAGCAGGTTGTGACCCGAGTAAGGACGCATGAACGAGAAGGGAGCGTCGTCGGTCATCACCCACCACGACTGCTGAGTTCTGTCTACAGGCATGTCATAGCCGTTGAAACCGCCGACATAACCGCCATCCTGATCAACTGTGATCCATGGTCCGGGCTGCGTATCAAAGGCCTCATACGCCTCGAAGTCCTCGAGAACGGACTCGGGGCCACCCTTCGACGGATCGGGAGCAGACCAGTCGAGACGCACATCCGCGCCCGAACCGGTGCATTTCAGGTCATTGACAGCCGCATATGTCGGCACCACCGCCGTGATGTGGAAAGGAGCCGAGACATTGTCATCGGCATTGGCATCGCCGGCGGCCTCGATCTCGATGACATATGAGCATCTTGTCTGCGCGGTGACAGGCATCACGTCGGTCAGCAGGGCGTCGGTGCTGTCGAGCGAGCCGACGGCAAAGCCCTCGACAGTATCGACAGTCTTGCCGTCACGCTTGAGGCTGACAGTGTAGCCCGACACTTCGGTCACACCGTTGTTGCGTATCTCGGCAAGGATCTCGATCGGTTTGCCGGTCTCCGCGCCTCTGGGGTAATCGATATCGCCTACCGCCAGATCGACATCGGGGAGCTGGGCGATTGTCATATTGTCGACCGGGATATAGCCGTGGGTCTGGATGATGCCTTCAAGCACCAGCGAGACAGTCTTTCCGGCATATTCCTCAAGCGGACAGACAATCTTGTTCCATCCGGCGCGTCCGAACATGGCGAGGTCGAATGTCGCCACAGTCTCCTTGATGCCTGTCTCGGTGTCGATGACCTTGACATTAATCAGATTCTCGTCCATCTCGTAGACATAGGTGTAGAAACTGAGAGCCGGGAAAGTCGCACCTGCGAAATCGATTTTACCGGTCTGCAGCTCGCAGCTTCCGCCGGGCACGTTGCAGATCATCGATATGTAGCCGTTGTCGCCGTCCTGCGAGTCGGGTTCCGAGAAATCGTCGAGGAATCTCCACGTCGCGTCATCCTTGAGTTCGACAGCGAGAAGATATTTGTAATAGTCTTCAGCGGTGAAGGAGTTGTGATAAGGGAGCGTGTCGGGAGCGCCGACAGCCACCATGTCGCTCACACCGGCCTCCGACTCCTTGCCGTCGAACACGGCGCGGACTATCACCGTGGCAAACATCTGACCCGATGACGCCTCGGGATACCTGACGGTAAACTCGTTGTCGGTCAGAGCCGCCGCCGCGAGCGAGAGCTGGCCTGTCGAGACATCGTATACGTCATATCTGATCTTCGACGTATTGATGGGCTGGCCGTTGACATCGGTCGAAGGCACGGTCCATTCGCAGTGGAGGCCGTAGCCGCCCGAAGTCATCACCTCCTCGGATGTGGTGACAACCGGAGCGACCGGAGCCGCGATACCCGCATAGCGGTCTACCACGACATCTGCGCCCTCGCCGCTCGCGTTAGAGGCGCGGAAAGTATAGCGGTAATCACCCTCGGCGGCAGGAGTGTCGCTTAAGTCGCATTTCTCGCCGGGCGTGACGTTCAGGCGGCGTGCGATCTCCACATCGTCGCGGAGGACCGTAACGGTCAGGTCCCCCTGGAGCGGATTGCCGGCGAGATCGACTGCCGGAGCATTGAAAGAGATATCGACGCGCGTGCTTCCGTCGGGGTCGTTGGTCATCTCGATGTCGGTCACGTCAGAGGGTACGGTGGCGACCCTTGCCGCGTCAACGGCGATATTGTCTATGAAGAGATAGTTGTAGTAACTATCATATACAGGCGAGATACCATGAACGCCGACGTAGTAGAGTCCGTCGAAAGGAGGCACGAACCACCCTGCCGCCTTGCTGAACTTCGACGAGCTGACACTTGTGGCCGGCACGACAAGAGTCGACAGACCCTCGGGGTCATTATACATGCCGCACTTCACCTCGAACACCTGCGGCGTACTGCCGTCGTCGTCAAGATAAAGAGATGCGTCGAGGCTCACCCGGTAATACTTGCCCCCTTCGAGCCTGACCGCACGCGTCACAAGCCAGTCATCGGCTTTCCCGACAGCCTTGTCGATAGGAAAGAGCATATAGGCGCAACGCCCGTAGGGACGTTCCCCCACATAATTGTAGAGTCCCCAGTAACGGTTGTCGTCATTGGCGTCGATCACCTGAAAATAACGCGGAAAATCATCATGCTCCATCCCGGTGCGGAAATTGTCGAACGTCTCGCAGAACGGGGGAAGCAGCGGATTGTTCTCGCCGAGACGCGCTGCGATATTCTGCTGTCCGGAGGCATTTCGTCCAGGCAGCATGAACGCGCCGACAGCCGGAGCCTCTCCGGTGATGGCGGCTGCCTTTCTGTCGCCTTCGGCCAGTCTGACCACGGGAGGCAGCGCATATGCAGCCATTCCCGCGACTGCCGCCGCGCAACAGAACGGTAAGATCGTTTTATTCATTGTAAGAGTTTATGCTATTTGGTTCCCTGATACAGAAGCTTAAAGCTTCTCTGTCTTGCCCGGACAGTCAGACGGAAACATGGGCTGCGGAACCCTCCGGTTCACACTTCCACATAATACAGCTCTCTTCATCGGCAAAAGTAATCAAAAAATTTAAGATTCCATATCCTTCCGAACATTTTTCACCGAAAAATTTATAAAATCATTCACCAGTCATTCTATTTAACTTTTTATAACACTCTTTTGAAATTTTAGTTAACATTTCTTAAAATTGGGGGGGGTAATTTAAAAATATTAAATTTTCGTCGTAATTTTAGCCGCCCGGACATACGACGTGACACAATACGACCTTAAGTCGATTGCCATCATATACAGTCGCTCCACAACGAACAGACAATCATTTACAATAATCAAACTAAACTTACATTTCATGAAACACTGGCACACCACTTTGGCGGCCACGGCGTTAGGAAGCGCAGCGATAGCCCTCACGGCGATCGCGGCGACTACCGACACCGCGCGCACGCCCGACATGTCGGAACTCGCAAGACAGCGGGCCGAACGCCGGCAGAACACAACACCGCCGGCAAAACATGCTCCCCTTAGAATCATGGGCGGAGCCGACGGCACCAAGCCGCTTTACGGCATGAACCTCGACGACTATGACAGCTACATCTACAGCTATGACGGCCCCCTTGTGAACTACAGCGGCCCGGCTCAGATCAAAGCCAACGGCCAACACGTAAAACTCAGCAACACGCAGATCAGGACCCAGGCAGGATGCTACTACGAAGGCACATTCATCTCAATTTTCAGAAACTGGAGTTCAAATCTCGTCGAATATGCTTTCTATGATCCCGAAACATGGCAGACCGTAGGCAATCAGATCAACTACACATTCTCGTCAGACAATGTGTTCCCGTCGGACGTGACCTATGATCCCACCACTAAGCGCCTTTACGGATGCTTCCTTGAGAATACCGGCACCGGATTCGATATCGGCACCAACTTCGGCTACATCGACCTGACTCCGGAACTCGAGAACTGGGACGAGCCTGTGAAAGTCATCAAAGACATCGGTCTGAAAATGCACGGCATGGCATCGACTGTAGACGGAACAATCTACGGCATCGGTGTAGACAAGAAACTATATCAGATCAACAAGATCAACGGTTCACTTACAGAGATAGGCACTATTGATTTCAAGAAAAGTCCCTCCTCTTTCTATCTCGGTTACGATTCGGCGGAGATAGATTACGACACGAATCAGATATATTTCTCTTATATCGACGATGAATGCGATTCTTTCATCGTGAAAATCGACCCTGCTACCGCCAAATCGGAACTTGTGGCAGACTACGGATACTGGAGCGGCGGCACAGGCAGCTGTGACCCGTTCCCCTCTATCTTCTTCAAGCAGACAGCGGCTCCGGCCAACGGCACACCCTCGAAAGTGAACGGACTTGAAATCAAGCCTTCGGGCACTGATCTGGCAGCAGATCTGACCTTCACAATGCCCGCTCTCGACACTGATGGCGGCGAGCTCAGCGGCGACATCACATGGAACGTCGCAGTCGGAGAGACCATAGTAGGAACCGGCACCGCAGCTCCCGACATGGAAGTAAAGGCTCATGTCGAAGTAGCGGAACGCGGTCTCACCACATTTGTGGTATATGCGTCTGCCGGCGAAAACGAGGGAACACCCGAGGCTAAGACTATCTTTATAGGCAACGACACCCCGGTGATACCCTCCAGCCCGATGGTGGCCACTGACGGCAAGAACGTGCAGATTCTGTGGGACGCGGCAGAACCCGAACATGAAGGAGGACAGATGGCTCCCCCGACATACATGGTGGTACGCCACCCCGACAACCATCTCGTGGCCGAAGCTACCCCCGACACCCGAATCAATGATGTTCTGGAATCGGAATACAAGACCTGCTACACATACTCGATCACTCCTTCTTCGGGAGGATTCACCGGCGAAAGCCAGTCCTCACGCCCCTTCTACGGCGGCGAGATATTCGCACTCCCCCACACCGACAGCTTCACCGACGAGATCCTGTTCCGCCAGTACCCTGCCATCGACGCCAACGGCGACTACAACACATGGTGGATCGACACAAACAGAGGCGCAGCCGTCTACTCGTCAGGATCGACAACCGCCGACGACTACCTCTGCATCGGTCCGTTCGAGATGACAGCCGGCTCAAAGTATAATTTCGAGATGACCGCCGACGGCCACAGCGTACCCGAATCCGTAGCGGTCAGCGTCGGCACAGACAAGGCAGACAGCTCGACATTCGACCTCGAAATAATTCCCCAGACCACACTCAGTCCGCAGTTGGGAGCGATGCGACTCAACGGATCGTTCATCCCCGAAGAGTCAGGCCGTTATTATTTCGGCATCCATGCACTCAGCCCCGGCGGCCGACAGAACATCTATATCTACGACATCAACGTGACCGAGACCGGTTCAGGCGCTCCCGCCGCTCCGGCAGGACTGACAGCCACGGCCACTTCTCTCGAAGAGATGACCCTGAAATGCACGCTTCCCGAAAAGACACTCGGCGGAGAAAAGGCAAACCTGACATCTGTGGCAATCTACAGAGACAATGTTCTTCTGGAGGAGGTGACCGAGGGTGTGTCAGACGGCGCTGAATTCATTTGGAAAGACACAAATGTTGCATCAGGCGGATCTCACAAATACAACGTGTCGGCAGTCAATGCAGCCGGCGTCGGCGATCCGGCTTCCTGTTCAGGCTGGTGGGGCATCGACCGCCCGGCAATGCCGACCAACTTCAGAGTCTACGAAGACCTTGAGACCCCGGGACTTGTACACGCCACGTGGGATGTTCCGACACAGGGTATCAACGGCGGATATATCGATCCTTCGGCCATCGAGTGGTCACTCGACTGGCTGTCTCTCGGTCCCGCCGGCAGCGGAGAGAAATACACGATGAACAACAGTTATGACGTGCAGTTCCCCGAAGCCGCAGTCGCAGAGCAGGATATCGTGGCATTCAGCTTATACGGCAGAAACTATGCCGGCATATCCGACCGCGACGGAAAGGTGACCCGCTCGACCTATATCGGCCCCGCACTCACGTTGCCCATGCGCGAGTCCTGGAAAGGATTCACCTATAAGAGCGGAATATGGGCAGGAGAGGCACTCAAGGACAAAGAAGAGCTGTTCGAATCTCTCTGGGACATCAGCGACGGCACTCATTCCGGTCTTACCTCGCAGAACGACAACTGCATGTACGCGCTTTCGACATCTGTTGACGGCGGAGGTTACCGCGCACGCAGTCCGCGACTGACAATCGGCGACGAGGCCAATCCGACACTCGTGTTCTACTTCATGCACAAGCCTGAAGCCGCCGACTTCTATGTAGAGGTGGCGATCGACGACCAGCCCATGACACTCTTCCACGAGATCAACCTCGCCGATAAAGAGGCCGGCAAATGGCATCGCATCGAGATATCGCTCGAAGAACTCCGCAACGCGAAGTACTTCCAGTTCGGCTTCGTCGGCCACGCCCTGACCGCCGCAAACGAATTCTGCTGCATCGACAACCTGTCAGTGCTCGACCTCAAGGCGAACGACCTGACATTCATGGATCTGACAGGTCCGACGAAGTCTGACGTCAACGACTCCTTCGATATCGTAGCCTCGATCCGCAACAGCGGTTCGGCTTCAGTAAGCGGCAAAGACTACACCGTGCGTCTGACCGCCGGCGGCGAGACAATCGCCGAGAAAGAGGGTGTTAACCTCGCGGCAGATCAGGATGCCGACATAGTGTTCGAAATCACCCCGACTGTCGCTGATCCGAAAGAGATGGCATTCAGCGTCGAGATCGTGTATGCTGCAGACGAAAATCAGTCGGACAACAAGGGGGGACTTGTCGAGGTGGCAATCATCCACAATTCCTTCCCGACCGTAAGAGACCTTTCAGCCAACACCGAGAACGGTGTGACACTCTTCTGGAACGAACCGTCGGAAGATGAGATTCTTCCGGAAAGTGTGACAGACTCGTTCGAGACCTACCAGACATTCTCGATAAACAATCTGGGAGACTGGAAACTATACGACGGCGACGGCTGCCCGACGGTGGTGATGACCACAGTGCTCGGCCAGCTTGACTATCCCAACATCGGCGCCGCCATGGCATGGCAGGTAATGGATCCCACTCAGGCCAACATACTCAGTGCCGCATGGTATCCGCGCAACGGCTCGCAGATGCTCGTAGCCTTCCAGGCATGTGCCAACGGAGGCCGCGATGTCGAATCGAACGACTGGCTTATCTCGCCTGAACTCCACGGCTGCGCGCAGCGCATCTCGTTCGTGGCATGCTCAGGCATGAGTGCATACTCGCCCGAAATCGTCGACATTCTCTATTCGACCTCAGGGACAGATATCGAAGACTTCGTCAAAGTGGCGGAGAACGTAGAGATCCCCTACAACGCGGCAGACTGGACTGAATTCATGTTCGACCTTCCGGAAGGCGCCCGCCATTTCGCCATCGTACACAAGACAAGAGGACAGCTTGCGCTCATGATCGACGACGTGACATACATTCCGGCCGGAGCAGAGCGTCAGGCCCTCACACTTACGGGCTACAACGTATACCGCGACGGAGTGCGCATCACCGACAGCCCCATCAGCGAGACTACGTACACCGACAACGATGTGGTCAAAGGCCAGACCTATAAATATCAGGTCAGCGCCATGTGGGACAAGGGAGAGTCACCTCTCTGCGAGGCATATTCTGCCGAGGCAGGCTCAGGCGTGGCAGGTGTGAGCGGCGACGACATCCGCATCCGCGCCATGGCCGGGACTGTCAGAGTGACCGGCGCCGAAGGATTCGGCATCGAGATCTACACCACAGCCGGCATGCGCGTGGCATCGGTGAAGGCGGAATCGGCAGTTACCGACATCCGCGTGGCACCGGGCACATACATCGTGAGAGCGGGCATGAAGACCGCAAAAGTTCTCGTAAGATAACATGATCCTCCACATCCTCCGGCATCAGATGATTTCTGTCAATCTCTGACACCACCGGATGACAGACAAAGGTTCCGGGCCGCGCGGCCCGGAACCTTCTTGTTTTTGCCCAAAGAGCCTGATAAAAATAATGACTGCAATTTGACCGCAATTTGGAGTGCAAATTTGTGGGAATGAAATTTTTTAGTTAATTTTGCAACCGAATGCGGAAAAGCGTCCATGCGCATGGCATTCTGAATTTGCAAATTTAAATATTCAATACAAAATGAAAAGGACTTTTCAACCCTCAAGACGCAGAAGAATCAACAAGCACGGTTTCCGTTTGAGAATGGCCACCAAGAACGGCCGCAAAGTTCTCTCACGCCGTCGCGCCAAAGGGCGTCTGAACCTTACGGTTTCCGACCACATGTCGGGCAAGTAACGCCGAAAGCGTCGATTCAAAAAAATAAACTCCGCAGGGCCCTGCGGAGTTATTTTTTTATTCATACACCTGTATCGTTCCTTTCAGTCTCCCGACACAAGCCGCCCCGAGATCTCCTCGGCCTCGCGGGAGCCGAGCGATCCGGGCACGCTGTCGCGCCGCAGAGCGCGCCGCAGCCCCGACGCCCCGGCAAGATATTTGTAAAAGAGTATGCGTCGCACATGTGTGTCGATGTCGGCCTCTGTTATCATGCCCGATTCAACGGCATTCACCACGCCCTCCACCTCGCTGAACGTCGAGGCCGGCGCCACGACAATGTCGGCTCCGGCCATGACGGCGTCAGGCGCACCGTAGCCCTCGGCTCCCTTCATGTTTAGAGCGTCGGTGAGCACGAGACCCGTGAAGCCGAGATCAGCGCGAAGAAGATCGGTGATGACGGTCGGCGACACAGCGGCGGGACGCATGTCGGGATCGATCGAGGGAACAGCGAGATGCCCGGCCATAACGCCCGACAGCCTCTGCTCCACCCACCGGCGGAACGGATAGAGATCGATCGAATCCATCTCATGCAGACTGCGTTCGATCACTCCCTTGCGCACGTGAGAGTCGGCACTCACCGAACCGTGTCCGGGGAAGTGCTTCGCCACACTGAGCACACCGCCATCCTCAAGCCCGCGTGCGTAGGCAAGCGCAAGATCAGCCACCCTCCGCGGATCCTCGCCGAAAGAGCGGCGTCGCATCAGTCCGCCGGGCACAGAGACATCGACCACAGGTCCGAGCACCATGTCTATGCCGATCAGCCGGCATTCGCGGGCGAGTTCGCGGCCGTAGTCATACATCAGCTGATCGTCGGCCTCCGGGCTGATCGAGCCGTTGGCCGGAAATCCCGGAGCATCGGCGAGACGCATGGCGAGTCCCCACTCGGCGTCAATGGCCACAAACGGCATGACGCGGCTCCATGCCGACAGAGAGTCGGCAAGCGCCGACGCACCGCGCGTATCACCCTTAAGCAGCACGATACCGCCGATGCAACTGTCGGCATACTCCCGGACGCGCCGCAGAGTCCAGAGATCGTCAGAGGCGAAGACCGCGGGCAAAAAAAGCTGTGCCACCTTCTGACGCAATGTCAGGGCGGCACATACTGAATCCGCCCAGCGGGCGGCATCGTCTGTCATGTCGGACACGACGGCGACAGTTCCGGGGGAATCAGACGCCTGATCCTGAGCGACGTGACGCCTCTCACGGCACCCGGCCGCGAGCAAGAGAACCAGCGTCATCCAGAACCACCGCGCCTTCATCATTCTTTATTCTTTCATTTTCTGCATCTCTCCGCTGACATCGCGCACAAAGCGGGGATTCGGATCGGATGCGACCGGCAATCCGGCAGCGGTGAGTCGATGCAGATACTGAAGTATCCTGACGCTGACTTCCTCGCCATCGCGCCATATCTCGCGGTGACGTTTCATCGGGGTCATGTCGTCGTTGCCTTCGGCCACATAATCGATCGTCGAGACCACATAACGCCCGTCGGGATCAACCTCGCGGCCGTCGATGAGCATTCTCTTGAAATTGCCTGCCGAATCAGTGACCACACGCACTTCGCCGCTGACCGCCTCTCCCCCCTTGGGAGCCACCACCTTCATGGTCTCGATCAGATCCGCACCGGAGATCTCCACAAGGCGCATCCTGTTGGAGAAGGGGAATGTGGAAAGAATCTGACCCTCGGTGACCGGACCGGCCAGCATGGGCTGGCGTATGCCGCCCACATTCATTATGCCGAAGGCTACAGGCGCCACCTCCGTGCCGGCGCGGCGCAGGCTGTCGGCGACAGTGCGGCCATACCATGCCGCGAAATCTCCCGCCCAGTTGGCGTAGGCACCGGTGGTCAGCCCATTGGGCATATCGGCGTCGGCAAACGCTATGATCCTCGAATTGACCGAATCGACCACATGACGGTAGGGGGCGAGAAACTCCCGCATCTCGCGAGAATATGACGCCTCGGGGAAGCGGTCGGTGACAGGAATATATTGATAGTCGATTTTTCTGTCGGAGAAATCCGAAAGGTCGAGCTTGATGTAACCTACATTCCGGCCATACTTGCCGGTCTGGACGACGAGCACATCGCGCCCATCGGCATTTGGAATCCAGTAGGGAGTCTTGTCGGGAGTGGCGGGATCGACAAACGTGTGGGAATGACCGCCGATGATTATGTCGATATCCTTGCTCGCATGCGCGAGATCAATGTCGTCGGTCTTGCCGTTGGGGACTTCATATCCTATGTGGGTCACGGCCACTACAAGGTCGCAGCCTTTCTTCTTCAGAAGAGCGGCAGTCTCATTGGCCACAGGAATTATATCCTTGAAGACCATACCCTTGTAATTCTCCTCGGAGATCAGGCTTGCCGGATCAACGTTAAGCCCGATTATGCCTACCTTACGGCCTCCGACCTTCTTTATGACATAGGGCTGGAACAGACCTTTGGCCGGGGTTCCGGAGAAATCGTAGTTGGCCGACAGCCGCGCGCCACGCACGGTCTTCCAGTACTTCGCGAGTTCATCGAGACCGTTGTCGAACTCGTGGTTTCCGAGTATCCTGACGTCATAGTCCATCATGTTGAAGAGCGGATACTCCACATCTCCCTTGAAGAACTTGAAATAGAGTGTGCCCTGCACCATATCGCCGGCATCGATGAGCAGCACGTTCTTCTCGGTGTTTCTGACCGAGTCGATTATGGCCATGCGCGGCAGAATGCCGCCCGTGCCGTCGGGAGCGGAATCGATGTTGGAGTGGGTGTCGTTGGTGTGCAGAAGCACAAGGCTCTGTGCCGCTGCCGGGAGGCAGAGGGACAGAGCCATTGAAAGAAGTATTTTTTTCATTTTACGCTACATGCGGTCGTCAATAACTGATGAGAACATCGCCGGTCATGGCTTCGGGCTTCGGGAGCTCCATGAGCTTGAGGAGCGAGGGAGCCACATCGGCGAGACGTCCGTTCTTGAGAACGGCCTCGGGGTGCGAGCCGATATACATGAAGGGCACAGGGTTGAGCGAGTGCGCGGTGTTGGGCGTGCCGTCGGCGTTGAGGGCGTGATCGGCATTGCCGTGGTCGGCTATGATGATTGTCTCGTAGCCGTGAGCGCGGGCAGCCTCCACGGTTTTCTCCACGCACTTGTCGAGAGTCTCGACAGCCTTCTGTATGGCGGGATAGACACCTGTGTGACCCACCATGTCGCCGTTGGCGAAATTGACAACGATGAAGTCATATTTCTCGGAATCGATCGCCTCGACGAGTTTTTCGGTCACCTCGGGAGCGCTCATCTCGGGCTGAAGGTCGTAGGTGGCTACCTTGGGCGAGGGAACAAGAATGCGGTCCTCGCCGCCGAAGGGAGTCTCGCGACCGCCGTTGAAGAAGAATGTGACGTGGGCGTACTTCTCGGTCTCGGCTATATGGAGCTGCGTCTTGTCGTTGGCAGCCAGATACTCTGCGAGAGTGTCGGGCACGTCAGACTTGTTGAAGAGGATTTTGACACCCTTGAACGAATCGTCGTAGGGAGTCATGCAGTAATACTGCAGATCGGGAATCGGGTTCATGCCGTCTTCCGAATGCTGCGTCAGGACGGTGGTAAGCTCCTTCGCGCGGTCGTTGCGGTAGTTGAAGAAGATCACGACGTGTCCTGCGCCGATGCGTCCGTCAACGCGATCGTTGACGATCGGCTTGATGAACTCGTCGGTCACACCCTCGGCATAAGATTCCTCTACGGCCTTGACCATGTCGTCGGCATGTTTGCCTTCGCCGTATACGAGAAGATTGTATGCCTCCTTGAGGCGTTCCCAGCGCTTGTCGCGGTCCATGGCGTAATAGCGGCCGATCACCGAGGCGATCACACCCGCGCTCTCCGAGCAGTGCTCCTGCACCTCGCGGAGGAAACCGGCTCCGCTGCGGGGGTCGGTGTCGCGGCCGTCCATAAAGGCATGGATGAAGACCTTGTCAAGGCCGTAGCCCTTGGCGGTGTCGCAGAGGGCATAGAGATGGTCGAGCGACGAATGCACGCCTCCGGCAGAGGTCAGACCCATGAAATGCACCGGCACGTTGTGGTTGCGGGCATAGGTGAAAGCCTCGACGATCTCGGGATTTGTGGCGAAAGAACCGTCGGCAATGGCGCGGTTGATCTTCACGAGATCCTGGTAAACGACGCGGCCTGCGCCGATATTGAGGTGTCCTACCTCGGAGTTGCCCATCTGACCGTCGGGCAGACCGACATCCTCGCCGCTTGCCTGAAGCTGCGAGTGGGGGAAGTCACGGACCAGACGGTCCATGTATGGAGTAGGCGTATTGAAGATGGCGTCATCTTTCTGGTGATCGCCGATGCCGTATCCGTCAAGGATAATAAGTAATGCTTTTTTTGACATTTTATATATGTGTAAATATATTGTTTATGCATAAGGGAGTGAAGCACGCGGACGAGATGTCATGACCTTAGCGCCCCACACATTAAACAACCGGAAAGCGGGTAAATGTTGACAATAAAATGTAATGATTCTCTGCAACATCGCGCGGCCCGCAGCGTCAATGCGAATCCGCACTGCAAAATTAACAAAATTTCCCGGATGCGGCAAATCATGCGAATGAGATAACATGAGAGTGCCGTGACAGATACCGTGACAGCGAGACGGCCCGGACTGCGGTGCAGACCGGGCCGTCGTGTGGTATTTCGGGAAACCGGATTACTTGTCCGCTTTCTTGACGATGCGCTCCTTGATACGGGCTTTCTTGCCGGTGAGTTTGCGCAGGTAATACAGTTTGGCGCGACGCACCTTACCGTACTTGTTGACAGTGATCGACTCGATGAAGGGAGACTCCATCGGGAAGATACGCTCAACGCCGATACCGTCGGAGATCTTGCGGACAGTGAAGCGCTTCTTGTCGCCGTGGCCGTTGATCTTGATCACAACGCCGCGATACTGCTGGATACGCTCCTTGTTACCCTCCTTGATACGATATGCGACAGTGATTGTGTCGCCGGGGCCGAATTCATCACGATTTTTCTGGGGGACAGCAAATGCCTCCTCTGCGATTTTAATTAAGTCCATTTGGCTATATCTTTTTAATTATTTGCAATTTAATAAGCCACCATGTCTTACCAGAGATTGCAAAACCGGATGCAAAGTTACATAAATTATTTCATATAAGCAAAAAAAGTGCTAAATTCGCGTAATGAAGCCGCACCGACCGGCCTCGACAATCATAACGACAGAATCCGACATGGTATTGAATATTAAAGGGAGGCTCACGCAATTCGCGCGCCCGGCAGTGATGGGGATAGTCAATGTGACACCCGACAGTTTCTTCGAGGGCAGCAGGACTGCCGTCGCGCAAGTCGCCGACAGAGTGGCGCGGATGCTTGATGAGGGAGCCGACATCATCGACCTCGGAGGCTGCTCCACCAGGCCCGGGGCTGCGGAAGTGAGCGCCAACGAGGAACTGGAGCGGCTGCTGCCGGCCATCGAGGCGATACGGGGACGGTTCCCCGATGTTCCGCTGTCGGTCGACACGTATCGTGCGGCTGTGGCGGCGGAGTGTCTGGCTCACGGAGCCGACATCATCAACGACATCGGCGGCGGCGATCTCGATCCGGAGATGTTCGACACCGTGGCAGAGGCCCGCGCTCCATATATTCTGATGCACATGCGCGGCACTCCGGCCACCATGCAGACTATGACCGGTTATGAAGACGTGGCGGCCGACGTGCTCCGCGACCTCGCCTTCAAGACAGACCGGCTTCATCAGCTCGGAGTCTGCGACGTGATAATCGACCCCGGATTCGGCTTCGCCAAGACAGTCGACCAGAACTACCGTCTGCTCGGAGCACTCGGGGCAATGCGCGAACTGGGCTGCCCGCTGCTTGCCGGAATCTCGCGTAAGACCATGATCTGGAAGGAGCTCGGCATCACACCCGACGAGTCGCTAAACGGCACGACCGCCCTCAACATGATCGCCCTGATGCACGGCGCCGACATCCTGCGCGTACACGACGTGAAGGAATGCGCCGAGACGGTGCGCCTCTTCGAGGCATACCGCCGCAATCTACCCGACGAGACCCATGTGATATCAATATCGACTCCACCGCCAACACCAGCCTCATGATACAATTCGGAATAAAAGACATAATCGACATCCTCATAGTCGCCGTCATGCTCTATTACCTCTACAGGCTGATGAAGAGCAGCGGCACTCTGTCGCTGTTCTATGGCGTTCTCGCATTCATAGTGATCTGGGTGCTTGCCTACGAGATCTTCGACATGCGACTCACCGGCACGATAGTCGACAAATTCATGAGCATCGGTCTGATAGTGCTCGTGATCCTGTTTCAGGACCAGATCAAGCGCGTGCTCACCGACATAGGAGCGCACGGCAACCTGAGCAATGTCATGAAGATATTCAAGCATGAGAAGAACAACGAGCGGGAACACGCCGAGGTGATGAGCATCGTCTACGCCTGCATGTCTATGTCGAAATCGAAGACAGGGGCTCTGATCGTAGTGCAGCGCAAGATGCCGCTTGCCGACTTCGAGAAGACGGGCGACATGATCGACGCCGACATCAACGTCCGGCTTATAGAGAACATATTTTTCAAGAACTCCCCTCTTCACGACGGGGCGATGATAATAGCAGGCCACCGCATCAAGGCGGCAGGATGCATCCTGCCCGTGAGCCATGACATGAACATTCCGAAGAATCTCGGCCTGCGCCACCGCGCGGCCCTCGGCATGAGTCAGGTGACAGACGCGATATGCGTGATCGTCAGCGAGGAGACGGGGGGAATATCTGTGGCGCAGGAGGGAAAGCTGAAGCTGAAGGTATCGGCTCCCGATCTGGAACATGTGCTCAGCAACGCCATCTGACGCGACCGAAGCAGCGCACAGACCGGCGCATCACTCCATCAGGCCTCTGATCGAATAGCTGAGATTGAGCATGAGCGACGAGGCCGACTTGTGAGGCATGGCGTAAGAGGCGTCTATCGCGAAATCGCCGGCCCTGAAACCGAGACCCACCGAGAAACCTGACAGAAACGAGCTGTTGAACGACGCCATGTCGGTCCGTGTCTTGTAGTTGTAGGCGAGACAGGCGTAGAATCTGTCGGAAGGCTGATACTGGATGCCAAAAATAAGATGACGGAACAGATTGGAGACGAAGCTGCGTTTCTCCTCTATAAGGTCGCCGTCGCCATTGTCGTTATAAGCGTAATAGGGAATGTTCCAGCGCGTCAGATTGTCGGCTGTTATGCTGAGCTGGAAAGGAGTGGTGCCGAGACCCTGCATGTATCCGATCTGCAGATCGAAAGGCACGCGGGCATAACGTTTGTCGAAGCGCTTGATCTGGCCGCCCATGTTGCGGAGCACGACAGAAAACGACAGGTCGCGCTCGTCGTCATAATAGTTCACTCCGAGGTCGGCTGCGAGTGCCAGAGCCTGATACCCTTCGTAACCGCTGTAGACAAGTTTGAGGTTGGCGCCGCCGCGCCAGCGGTCGGTAATGTCGCGTGAATATGTGCCTTCGAGCACCACATCCGATGGCGTGAAACTCCCTGTCGGCGTGCCGAACTCGTCATAACCGTCAAACTGCCCGTAGTTGAGATACCTCAGACCGATGGCCCAGCCGCTGTGCTCGCCCGCCCCGGTGCCGAACCTGACGGAGGCGAAGTTGGCGGATCCCATATAGAGCATGTAGCCGGCTGCCACCTGCATCTCGAGTTCCGGGCCGATGAGCGCCGGATTCTGGTCGGCCAGTGTCACGTCCTCGTCGATTATGGTTATGTTGTTGCCGCCGAGACCGAAGACATGGGCAGAGGTCGGGATGTTCAGAAAGCCGTATCCGGACGCCGAATCCTGAGCGGCAGCCGTCGATACGACAGCCGACAAGATTACACACGATATGATTTTTTCAGGAAATTTCATCACTTTCATAAACGTCACAATCCGGGAAGTATTATGACAGCGCCCGCGAAACTGCCCGGAGCCTCACACAGAGAACGGAGTATTGTAAAAACCGGCAACATTTATTAACTTATATTAAACATTGAGGCGTTGTGAATATCCGATTAACATTATAACTTTGCAATGCAGTCAACGCCACGGCTCACTGAGGAATAATATATAAACGCAATCTTCCTGCTCCGCGGCGCAAAGCATAACTTGAAACGACAATGGCAAGATTATTCCACTTGGTCTTCCTCTCGCTCGGACTCGGCTCCATGATAGCCGCCGGCGAGGCACACGCACAGACCTGCCGGGTCAACATCGGCTCAAGCCAGACAGGGTGCGTGAGCTATATGGAAGTATATGAATACGATTATGTGACCGAGAAACCGGCCTTTCCGGGCGGCGACTCGCAGCTTATGAAATTTATCAACAAGACACGCGAATATCCCCGCAGCGCATATGAACGCGGCATACAGGGGAGGGTGACCTGCTCGTTTGTGGTCAACGCCGACGGAACTGTGAGCCACATATCGGTGATCCGCGGAGTGGAGCCCTCGCTCAACAGGGAGGCGATCCTCCGGCGAGGCACACGCACAGACCTGCCGGGTCAACATCGGCTCAAGCCAGACAGGGTGCGTGAGCTATATGGAAGTATATGAATACGATTATGTGACCGAGAAACCGGCCTTTCCGGGCGGCGACTCGCAGCTTATGAAATTTATCAACAAGACACGCGAATATCCCCGCAGCGCATATGAACGCGGCATACAGGGGAGGGTGACCTGCTCGTTTGTGGTCAACGCCGACGGAACTGTGAGCCACATATCGGTGATCCGAGGAGTGGAACCCTCGCTCAACAGGGAGGCGATCCGCATTCTATCGAAGATGCCTGGCTGGACTCCGGGGCGTCTCGACGGGCAGGCAGTGCCGACGCGGGTGGTCTGGTCAGTGCCGTTCAGAAAATAAAACCGGATTTATTCCGTTATAAAATTGCACTATGAGTTGGTGCAGTTTATTTTATTGTTATTTTTGTTACAGAAACAGGACAGACCGTGAGGTCTGTCCTGTTCGCTTAGAATTCTTCTAAATCTCAGACGAGAGTTACAAATAAATCTCAGACGAGAGTTACAACGAGTTCCTCGTCATTCTCGGCAAGCGCGATCTTGCCTTCGCGGCCGAGCCAGCCGAGAGCGGCCATTGTCTCATCTTTTTTGAGTTTGGTGGCCTTCTTGAGAGCCTTCATGCCGAGCATGCGTGTGTCGGAGTTTTCAAGAGCCTTGTAGACCTCGCCGGCCCATGTGCCAATTGATTCGATGTTCATTTTAGTAGAATTTTAGTTAAACTTTATCGCATTTCGATTGCAAAGATGAGAAAAATTTGACATTTATCAAAATATTTTGCTAATTTTTCACATAATTGCATCACATTAGAGATCAAGGATGCTAAAAATGTGTCATATATTTCACTTTTAACAGCATCCTCATTTATATGATAACAATCGACAGACACGATTGTTAATAAATGAAGCAGCACGAAATCTCTGCCCGTGGCGGCGATCATATGGCGATCTGACGGATTTTTCGTAAATTTGCAGAATTGATACGACAACGATGAAAAAAGAGAAGATAAGCGGCGAGAAAAGCGAGGGCCTCGTGACGCGCAACACGGGGAGCAGCTACATAGTGCGCCTCGACGGCGACGGACGTGAAGTGAACTGCCGCGTCAAAGGAAACTTTCGTATAAAAGGAATCCGGACCACCAACCCGGTGGCCGTGGGCGACAGGGTGACAGTCACCAAGGCCGCCGACGATGCCGACTACATAACGGCCATCTCTCCGCGCCGCAACTACATAATACGCCGCGCCTCTAATCTTTCGAAAGAGTCGCACATACTTGCGGCCAACCTCGACCTGGCCGCCCTTGTCGTGTCGCTGCGGGAACCGACGACGCCGACTACATTCATAGACCGCTTTCTCGCCACAGCCGAGGCTTATAACGTTCCGGCCATGCTGATCCTGAACAAAAGCGACATCTGGGACGACGACGACCGCGAGCTCGCCCGCGGCATGACATATCTTTATGAATCGATCGGCTACGGCGTGGCCGAAGTTTCGGCCAGAAGCGGAGAGGGACTCGACTCCCTGCGCGAGACTCTAAATGGGAAAGTGACTCTGCTTGCAGGAAACAGCGGTGTCGGCAAATCGTCGCTCATCAATGCCCTTGTGCCGGGAGCCGACCTGAAGACCGGCAAAATATCCGACATACACCACCAGGGCATGCACACGACTACGTTCTCCGAGATGGTCTCGCTGCCGGGAGGCGGAGAGCTGATAGACGTTCCGGGCATCAGGGGATTCGGCACTATCGACTTTCAGGCCTCGGAGGTATCACATTATTTCCCGGAAATATTCAGATACGGAGAAGGGTGCAGATACGGAGACTGCAAGCACACCGGAGAACCGGGCTGTGCGGTCATTCCCGCAGTCGAAGAGCATCTTATATCGGAAAGCCGTTTCGCCTCCTACCTCTCGATACTCGACGAGATCGAGAACCCCGAGAAATACAGAAAGCCGTTCTGACAGAAACCATACGGCTTCCTGACTTGTTAAAAAATCAGTCGGATTCATTTCGGAATCCGGCTGATTTTCTTTTTTCGTTCCACACGACTGTCTGAAAACACACAAATACTATAAATTATGTCATGGTTCGTAGAAACATTCCGCACCTATCCGTCGATACCGATCTTTCTGACCATCGGCATCGGATTTCTGATAGGGAAACTTAAGTACAAGTCTTTCACACTCGGCACGGTGACATCGGTCCTGCTTGTCGGCGTCCTTGTAGGACAGATGGACATACCGATCGGAGCTCCGCTCAAATCACTGTTCTTCCTTCTGTTCCTCTTCGCGATCGGCTATAAGTGCGGCCCGCAGTTCGCCGCCGCCCTCAAGGGACAGGGCATAAAGCAGGTGATCTTCTCATGCGTGGTCTGTGTGCTCTGCTTAGGAGTGACATGGGGATGCGCGAAGATAATGAAATATAACGCCGCCATCGCCACCGGACTCTTCTCCGGCGCACAGACGATCTCGGCGGTGATCGGCGTCGGCACCGACACGATAGGCACGCTCGGCATATCGGCAGCCGAAAAGAAGGCATGGGATGACCTGATACCGGTGTGCTATGCTGTCACATATGTGTTCGGAACGATCGGCTCCGCCTGGATATTGGGCAATATCGGACCGATGGTGCTCGGAGGCCTTAAAAAGGTAAGACAGCAGACCAAGGAACTTGAGCAGCAGCTCAATCACTCCGACCTGACCGACGATCCGGCCTATATAGACGGCAACCGACCCATATCCTTCAGAGCATACAAAGTGACCGACAAACTGTTCGCCACCCCGCAGACAGTCTCTCAGATTGAGGATCACTTCAAGACGCTGGGACGGAGACTGTTTGTGGAACGTGTCCGCAACGCCGACGGCACGATCAGCGAGACCGCGCCCGACCTGCAGGTGAAACTCGGCGACGAGATAGTGCTCAGCGGACGTCATGAATTTATCATTCAGGACGAGAGCTGGATCGGGCCGGAGACCGACGACGCCGCCCTGCTGACATTTCCTGTCGAGAAGACAAAGGTAATGGTGATGAAGAAGACAGCCGGTCTTACGGTCGACCAGCTTCGCGCCAAACCGTTCATGTATGGCGTCATGATCAGTACCATCAAGCGACAGGGTGGCGTGGCAATTCCTGTGCTCGCCCAGACAAAACTTATGCAGGGCGACATGCTGACTATCGAGGGTCTGCCTCAGGAGGTGAAGACAGCCGCTCCCGCCATCGGCTGCGAGGAACATCCGACTACGGTGACCGACATGGTCTTCGTATCGCTCGCCATAGTGATCGGCGCTATAGTCGGAGCACTCACGCTCAAGATCGGCAAGGTGCCCGTAAGCCTCTCGACAAGCGGCGGCGCGCTGATCGCCGGCCTCTTCTTCGGCTGGCTGCGTACGAAACGCCCCTCGGTCGGCATCATTCCTGACTCGTCGCTGTGGCTGATGAACAATCTCGGCCTGAACATGTTCATAGCTGTGATCGGCATCCAGTGCGGCCCGACATTCATATCGGGAATCAAGGAAGTGGGCATCATGCTGTTTGTGATGGGAGTTATCTCCACATCTCTTCCGTTGTTCATCGCCATGTTCCTCGGAGCCAAGGTGTTTAAGTTCCATCCTGCCATCAACCTCGGATGCTGCGCCGGAGCGAGAACTACCACAGCATCGCTCGGAGCGATCAATTCGTCGCTCGACAGTTCGCTGCCGGCAATGGGCTATACCGTGACATATGCAATAGGAAACACACTGCTGATTCTGATGGGCGTCGCGATGGTGCTTATGTTCGTATAGCAACTTCAGAAACAATAAACTATAAGTTAGGATACAATTATGAAAGACACACCTTCAACAAAACCGGAGAATGTGAAATATGAGAAGGAACTCGCCAACATGAGTCCTTTCGAGATCAAGAACACACTTATCAACCTCGCCGAGAAGAACGCCCGGCGCAGCACATCGACATTCCTCAACGCCGGACGCGGCAACCCGAACTGGC
>CAMWRV010000042.1 GCA_947176745.1 uncultured Muribaculaceae bacterium | reverse complement strand
GGGAGCAGCGCCTCTCCGAGGCGTTGACCACCACTGCCGCGCGCCACGCGCCGCGGGCCGCCATCGGCACAAGCCTCACGCAGAGAGCGCAGAGGCGCAGAGGGCTTCGCGACGGTTGGCAAGCCGGCTCATTGTGCTACAATCGGCGTCCCGGAGGTCCGCCGCTCCCGGTCCGGATGCGCGCTCATACCTCCGCGGTCTCGCTGTCTCGCCGTCTCGACTCACTCCCCCGACGCGAAGCCTCTGCGCCTCCGCGCCCCTCAGCGAGAGCCCACCGAAGCAATCCCTGCGAGAGACTGCCGAAGCAACCCCCGCGACCGGACCGGGAGCAGCGCCTCTCCGAGGCGTTGACCACCACTGCCGCGCGCCACGCGCCGCGCCTCTCTATAGCCCGAGTCTCAAATTCGGAATAATTGCATCTATCATGAGCTTGGGTACTTCACATTCTCTCGCAATGATCGGCCAGCGAGAAGACTCTTCCGCAATACAGTCGATGATTTCGGCAGCGTCCTTGATGTTGTTGCGTTTGGCAAACTCCAGAAGATCAGTGCGGGTAATGTCGTCAAACTTTCCGTTGACTGACATCTGATGCTGAGAGGTCCAGCCTCCCTTGGGATTGTAGGCAAATCCCATGTCGTATGCCGGCGAAAGACTCCATTTTCCCTGTCTGTCCATAAGGAAGGATATGTTCTTGGTATGGTCATCCTGATTGCGGATCACCACATTGAATACCATGCGACGATACATTTCCTGTGCCTGGGAGTATGGCAGCCGTAGTGCTCTCATTACGTTGAAAGCCTGTTCGTAAGAGTAGGAGCGGGGATTGCGGTAGTCATAATGTGCTATCCCACAAAGCGTCTGCATATGGACTTTCTTACCGTCCTGACGGTCAAAACGCTTAGTGAGGAAATGCGCACGTCCGTTCTCCTCTATGATACTGCAATCCGACATCTCTATGCCACATTCCTTTACAAGCCGGTAGAAGGAGTATTCAAGCCGGCCAAAATTCTGAGTTTCCCTGAATCCGGCTTCTGCGGTTACTCCATCGAGCTTTATCAGATAATAGTCAAAGCCTTCGGGTGCTTCAATCTGTCCTGAGCGGACTTCACCGGTCTGTGGATTGTAGGCAATGATGGCTTTGGCTCTTTGTCCGCCGGCAGATGTGCCGAGACGCACGATTTCAGCTATCGCCCCCTTTTTGTCATCATCAATATTGACACCGAACTCCTCCTTCTCTGAAAGTGCCTCGCTCGCCACTTCGACAAGGGAGTCAAGTTCAATTCTGGTATCCGGACTGTAGGGTGCATCCATGGCAGGCTCAAATTCCAAAGCACCCATGCAACGCTTGCCGAGGAAACAAAGTGTCTCCACTGCATTTCCGCTGCTGCGTCCGGTAAGAGCAAGCCATCGTTCAAACAACGCACGTCCGTATGTATCAGGCAATGCGTCGGCAAGCATTCCGGGGAGTCCCTTGAATGTCTCACGGCCTATGTCTGAAAATGAATAGATTCGTCCCTGACGGACTGGCATAAGTATCGGAGAGGGTTCAAGACCTTTGCCGATAAAACTGTCGGCATACTCGAAATTTGCTATCTGGCGGTTATTGTTCCACTGGAATGTCCCGACGGGTTGACCGTAAAGGTTTACTCGCGCTATATCTACCATTCTGATTCCTCCTCTGTGTCAGGTTGCGGGTTAGTCATGTGGTTGCCGCTTGCGCGTTTACGCAGTTTCTTCTTTCTTGCCTCTAAAAACTCGAAATATTCATTTGGACTCATCTCCTCCTCCTTGATAAGAGGAGAAAAGACATCGAGTTCGCCCAGTACTCGAAGCACCCGCATAAGTGAATCGAAATAGCTTATATCTCCTTTCTCGATTTTCTTTAGGGTCGTCAGGGAGACCTGTGCCTGTTCAGCGAGCGAGACTTGAGTGAAATTCTGCCGTAGCCGCAGTTGTCTCACTTTTTGTCCAAGCCGACGGCGAATCTCTCCGTCAGGTAGCATATAAATATTTTCCTCCATAGTCGTAGTTGCGTCTATTATAATGCAAATATAGTGATAATAGTTTAAACTGCGTCTATTGTCGGGTGCAAATTTTGCCGGATTTTACAGATAGTCACGTCAGAAGCCGTTTCCCATGCTGACGAGAGCAATCCCCGCGGCCGGCCCGGGAGCAGCGCCTCTCCGAGGCGTTCACCACCGCCCGCGCGCCACGCGCCGCGGGCCACCATCGGCACAAGCCTCACGCAGAGAGCGCAGAGGCGCAGAGGGCTTCGCGACGGTTGGCAAGCCGGCTCATTGTGCTACAATCGGCGTCCCGGAGGTACGCCGCTCCCGGTCCGGATGCGCGCTCATACCTCCGCAGTCTCGCGGTCTCGACTCATACTCACAACGCGAAGCCTCTGCGCTTCAGCGCCCCTCTGCGAGAGCCAACCGAAGCAGACCCCGCGACCGGACGAGAGCAATCCCCGCGACCGGACCGGGAGCAGCGCCTCTCCGAGGCGTTGACCACCGCCCGCGCGCCGCGCGTCATGCGCTGCGGACCGCCATCGACACAAGCCTCACGCAGAGAGCGCAGAGGCGCAGAGGGCTTCGCGCCGGTTGGCCGCCGGCTCATTGTGCTACAATCGGCGTCCCGGAGGTTCGCCGCTCCCGGTCCGGACGCGCGCTCATACCTCCGCGGTCTCGCTGTGCTGGCGACTATGCTCACGACGCGAAGCCTCCGCGCCTCCGCGCCCCTCTGCGAGAGCCCTCCGAAGCAATCCCCGCGACCGGACGAGAGCAAAGCGCGCGACCGGACTGGGAGCAGCGCCTCTCCGAGGCGTTGACCACCGCCCGCGCGCCGCGCGCCGCCATCGGCACAAGGCTCACGCAGAGAGCGCAGAGGCGCAGAGGGCTTCGCGCCGGTTGGCAAGCGGCATTTTTGTTGCTGTGGGCGTCCCGGAGGTCCGCCGCTCCCGGTCCGGATGCGCGCGCAGATTTCCGCGTGTTGCGCCTTGTTGCAACATAGCTGAAACATTTCGCAATAATAGTAGAAAAATTCGACTAAATATCGGATCAGAATGACTAAATATAATCATATAATACAAAGAAATAGTGTTGAAAATAAGAGGTAATCATCTTATTTTCAACACTATATCTTTCGGAGCGATAGGCGGGGCTCGAACCCGTGACCCTCAGCTTGGGAAGCTGATGCTCTACCAACTGAGCTACTATCGCGGTTGGTTGCGCAAAGTTAATTATTTTATTTCAAGTTGCCAAGAATTTTGCCGTTGAAGTTGGAATTCAAGCCTGAATTGCTGTTGGAATTGTTGGAATTGTAGAGTTGGAGTGTAGTTGGAATCGAAGCTGGAATTGCCGGAATGGAGCCGGATTCTGAGCGCGCCACATCTTTTTTTTCTTCCATATGTGCCTGATTGACTATTTCTGACGTTATATATATAAAGTGGTATGCGCACGCGTGTGTTTCAGCTACATCGGGAACGCATGCGTGCATGTGATGTATGAAAGACACACCAAAGGTCATTTTATTCAGTCAGCCGCCCCGCGGCTGCGTCAGAACCACTTCCGATTAACGACAGAAATTATGGACAAGAAAACCCAAGAGACAGACAACACAGTTGACAACAATATAATTCCGGCAGACCCGAGCGCGCTGTTCGAGGCACGTGTCGCGATGACACCTGCGCCGGAACTGGCCGATCCGTCTGACAGGCCGGACGACGCGGACCTTCAGGATGAGTCAGACGAGTCCGGTCGGTCAGACTCTACAGAACTTTCCGAACCTGCCGACGGCCGCACGTTCGCCTCGCTCGGTGTCGAGCCTCGTCTGCTGAAGGCCATCGGCGAGATGGGCTTCGAGCACCCCATGCCGATTCAGGAAATGGTGATACCGCACCTTCTCTCGCGACAGGGCGACGTGGTCGGTCTGGCCCAGACCGGCACGGGAAAGACCGCCGCATTCGGACTCCCTCTGTTGCAGCGCATCGATGTGTCGGAGACGCAGCCCCAGGCCCTGATCATCGCGCCTACCCGCGAGCTCTGCCTCCAGATCGCCGGCGATCTGGCAGACTTCTCGAAATATATCGACGGTCTGCGCGTGCTCCCCGTCTACGGCGGTTCGAGCATCGAGAGCCAGATCCGCACACTCCGCAAGGGAGTGCAGGTGGTGGTGGCCACTCCGGGCCGGCTTCTTGACCTGATCAAGCGCGGCGAGGTGCGCCTCGGCCATGTGCACACAGTGGTGCTCGACGAGGCAGACGAGATGCTCAACATGGGCTTCCTCGACGACATCAACGAAATTCTGACCCATGTGCCCGACGACCGCAAGATGCTGATGTTCTCAGCCACGATGCCGAAAGAGATTGCAGGCATCGCACGCCGCTTCATGAAAGATCCGGTGGAATTCGTGGCCGGCAACCGCAACGAGGGAACGAAAAACGTGCGACACATATACTATATGGTCAAGGCTCACGACAAGTATCTCGCCCTGAAACGCGTGGTCGACAACAGCCCGAACATCTACGGCATAGTCTTCTGCCGGACGAAAAAGGAGACCCAGGATGTGGCCGACAAACTGATCGCCGACGGCTACAACGCCGACTGTCTGCACGGCGACCTGTCGCAGGCGCAGAGAGACCTGGCGATGAAGAAATTTCGCGACCATGTCACCCAGATCCTTGTGGCCACCGACGTGGCCGCACGCGGACTTGACGTCGACGACCTTACACACGTCATCAACTTCGGCCTGCCCGACGACGTGGCCGTCTACACACACCGCAGCGGCCGCACGGGGCGCGCCAACAAGACCGGTGTCTCCGTGGCTATCATACACAGCCGGGAGAAGAGCAAGATCCGACAGATCGAGAAGATAATCGGGCGCGAATTCGAATACCGCAAGGTGCCAACTCCCGAGCATATCATCGAGAAGCAGCTCTACAACCTTGCCGACAGGCTTGAGCGCGTGCAGGTGAACGAAGATGAGATCGGCAAGTATATCAACGGTGTCAGAAAGAAACTCGAATGGCTCACCGAGGAGGATCTGCTCAAGCGGGTGCTCTCGCTCGAATTCAACCGTCTGCTGGCCTACTACCGCGACATGCCCGACATAGACCTCAACGAGAAAGACCGCAAAGAGAAGAAAGAGAAACGCGACAAAGAACCCCGCCCCACGCGCAAGGAGAAAGACCGCCGCGACGCCGAGGAGGGCTATGAGCGCCTGATGGTAAATATAGGCAAGAGCGCGGGCTTCTTCCCGGGCAACCTCATGGAGCTTGTGAACCGTAATGTCAACGGTCCGAAGCCTGAGATCGGACGCATCGACCTGCTGCCGGGCTACACTCTTTTCGACGTGCGCAAGGAAGACGCTCCCCGCGTGCTCGCCGCACTGCGCCATGCCGACTTCTTCGGCGACAAGATACACGCCGAGATCGCCGAAGCCGGTCGCGACTACGCCGGCGAGACCGCCGGAAAACGCGCCCGGAAAGGCGGGAAGCAGAAGCTGAAAGATAAGCCGAAAGGGAAGTCTGCCCGCGATTCGCGCGACGGCGCCAAACCCAAGAAAAGCGGCAAGGAGGGAAAAGGGAAAGAGAAGAAGAAAAGCAAGCCGAAGTATAACGGCAGCTACGACATATTCTACAAATAGCCTATGAAAAGTATCATGACTGCGGCCGTCCTGACGACGGCCGCCGCACTCATGGCGGCTGCAGAGCCCCCCGCCGCAGCCGATGCCGCTCCCGACAGGATCACAGCCTCCGACGCTTTGGTGAAAATGCCGGCGCAGACACTCGACATCCTCTCGACGTCGATGCGGCTCGACCTGCTCGACTACTACAGGGCAGACAGCATATACCGCGTGCCGAACGTGATGGAGGGGTTCTCATGGCTGCACCGTCCGCTCACCGACGACTACGCCAAGGTGCAGGTCACTCCGGTAACGACGCTGACTCTCAAGGTGCTTCCGTGGAAAAAGAAACAGATAGTGATGTCGGTCTACACCATCGGCGACTCGCTTCAGGCCGCCGACAGCGACATCCGTTTCTACGACTCATCGATGCGCGAGCTCGACCCCGCCAGATTCATACGCCTTGTCACGACCGAAGACTTCATAGAGAGTGAGGGAACCGACCGCCGCACAAGGAAGGAACTCGCCGGAATGATACCTTTTCCGACAGTAGAATACACCATCGGACCCGACTCCCTGGAACTCCGCGCCACACTCACGAGCGGCACATATCTCGGCAAGGAGGAGGCCGAAAAGCTGCTGCCACACCTGAGAAAAGAGCGCACATACAGATGGACCGGCTCCCGCTTCGAACTCGGAAAATAAGCATGGCCGCCTCGCGGATTAATCACGGATTAATCATTTATAGTTTATAATTCATAATTAATTTGCCGTTTGGTCGGATTTTTTTGCTAACTTTGCACATATTCTTACCAATCGCACCTATGGATAACAAAGTTACTGTTGACGGCCTGACATTCGTGCCGTATCTGACCCGCGACGAGATAGCCACACAGGTGAGACGTGTGGCAGGCGAGATCCGCGAAGACCTTGAGGGGAAAAGCCCTCTTTTTCTCTGCGTCCTCAACGGCGCATTCATGTTTGCCGCCGACCTCATCAGAGAGATCGGAATCAACGACTCGCGCATCAACTTCGTGAGATACGCAAGCTATGAGGGAACCTCGTCTACCGGCAAGATCAAGGAGATAATGGGGCTTACCGAAGACATCGAGGGGCTTGACGTGGTGATCGTGGAAGACATAGTCGACACAGGCCTCACCGCATCGATGATGGTGGCCGACCTCAAGAAGAGAAACCCGCGTTCGATCAGGTTCGCCACCCTGCTCCACAAGCCCGAAAGCTCGAAGACCGGATTCAAGCCCGACTACGTGGCATTCTCGATTCCGCCCAAATTCATCATCGGCTACGGTCTCGACCTCGACGGCAAGGTGCGCAACCTCAAAGACATATACGTCATCAAGGAGGATTAGCAGGATCTCCGCCCGCAATCGTGACGATCAAGGGCCTGATCCGCTAAAAAACATATATATCAATTATGCTGAACATAGTATTATTCGGTGCTCCGGGCAGCGGAAAAGGAACCCAGAGCGCGAAACTCATAGACGAATACGGTCTATACCACATTTCTACAGGTGAACTTCTGCGCGACCACATAAAACGCGGCACACCGCTCGGCAAGACAGCCGACGAATACATATCGAAAGGACAGCTGATCCCCGACCAGCTGATGATCGACATCCTCGACGACGTGCTCGACAAGGAGGCGTCGGGGAAAAGCGGCGTCGTGTTCGACGGCTTCCCCCGCACCATACCGCAGGCCGAGGCACTGAAGGGACTGCTGCGCAAGCGCGGCACTGACCTGCACGCAGTGATCGGACTCGAAGTGCCCGAGGATGAACTCGTGAACCGCATGCTTGCCCGAGGCAAGGAGACAGGACGCGCCGACGACAACATCGAGACCATCAAGAACCGGCTCGACGTGTATCACAAGCAGACCCTTCCGCTGCGCGACTACTACACCGGCGAGGGGAAATATCTCGGCATCAACGGCCTCGGAATCGTCGACGAGATATTTCACGACATTGCCACACGCCTCGAACGCCAGACCGGCGTCCGCTCGAAAAAGACAGGTCGATAGAACGGCGATCGCCGGCCGGCGTGACCGCGTACTGAAACCGCGCACTGAAACCATGCACTGAAACCACGTACTAAAACCACATGAGAGAGCGTTTAATTCCTATGAACTTTAGGAAATCAGACGCTCTCTTTCTTATTGCCGTCATTCTGCTGACGGCTCTCTGCTCATGCAAGACCCCGAAGCTCTCGGAGGCCAACGAGCAGTTCGGCAGAGGGGAGTATTTCAACGCCTCGAAGACATATCGCGCCGTATACAACAAACTCAATCCGCGCGAGGACCGCGAGCTGAGGGGAGAGGTGGCCTACCAGCTCGCCACCTGCTACCGCAAGCTCAACATGGCAGCCCGCGCCTCGGCCGCATATCAGAACGCGATACGCTACGAATATCCCGACTCGATGGCCCTCTTCTATCTGGGCCGTTCGCTCCAGATGGAGGGGAAATATCAGCCTGCAATCGATGCCTACACCGAGTTTCTCGACCGCTGTCCGGGCGACGCCCTCGCCCGCGAGGGGATACGCGGCTGCCAGATGGCGATCCGCGCCAAAGCCAATCCGAAGAGCAGATACAAGGTATCCAACGCCAAGATCTTCAACTCGCGGCGTGCAGACTTCGCCCCGATGTATCTCGACAAGACTTTCAACACTCTTTATTTCACATCGAGCAACGAGAAAGCCACCGGCACCGACAAGTCGGAGATAACCGGCATGAAGCGTTCCGACATATATTTCTCGACCAAAGACGAGAAAGGAAACTGGCAGCGACCCGAGCCGGCAGAAGGTGAACTCAACAGCGCCTTCGACGAGGGTGTGGTCAGCTTCTCGCCCGACGGCCAGACCATGTATCTGACCATGGCTCGCCGCGCCGCCGACGCCAACACTTCGGTCGAGATTTACACCTCGCGGCGCAGCGACGCCACATGGAGCGCGCCCCAGAAATTCGAGATCACGGCCGACACAATATCTGCTGTGGGGCATCCCGCCGTATCGCCCGACGGTACATATCTCTACTTCGCCTCCGACATGCCCGGGGGTTACGGCGGCAAAGACATATGGCGCATCAACCTCAAGGACCGCGTGGGCTCGCTCGAGAATCTCGGCGACCAGATCAATACGTCGGGCGACGAGATGTTTCCATATGTACGCACCGACTCGCTGTTATACTTCTCGAGCGACGGGCATCCCGGGTTCGGCGGTCTCGACATGTTTATGGCGCGGCTCAACTCCACAGGCGACAGATGGAGCGTCGAGAACCTCGGTCTGCCGCTCAACAGTCAGGGCGATGACTTCGGCATCACGTTCGGCGAGGGAGAATCGGGATTCTTCAGCTCTAACCGCGGCGACGCACGAGGATACGACCACATATTCAGTTTCGTAAAGCCCGACATCAAGGTGACGATCTCCGGCATGGTGCTCGACAAGGATGAAGAGCCGGTGCCCAACGCCGTGATACGCATCGTCGGCGACGACGGATCGAACCAGAAGGAGGTGGCGCGCGACGACGGCTCCTTCCGCTTCAACCTGCAGCGCGGCGTAAGATACGTCATGCTCGCCGGAGCGAAAGGCTATCTCAACGTCAAGCAGGAATTCGAGTCAGACTCCGAGGAGGAGGACGCCGACTACGGCATAGACTTCATACTGGCCGCGATCAACAAGCCGCAGGTGGTGGAAAATATATTCTACGACTTCGACCGCGCCACGTTGCGCCCCGAATCGAAAGAGGCACTCGACGAGATGGCGCAGATGCTTCGCGACAATCCCAACGTGACGATCGAGATGGGCTCGCACACCGACCGCGTCGGAAGCGAGGCGTACAACGAAGGGCTGTCGGAACGCCGCGCCAAGAGCGTGGTTGACTACCTCGTAGGCGCCGGCATAGCGGCCGACCGGCTGACATGGAAGGGCTACGGCAAGTCTGTGCCCAAGACCGTGACTCCGCGCATCAACCGCGAATATCCGCAGTTCGAGACCGGAACCGTACTCACTCCGGAGTTTATCGACACGCTCGGAGAGGAAGACCGCGAGGCAGCCGACCAGATCAACCGGCGAACCGAATTTCAGGTTACATCGATAGAATACGACATGTTCTGAGCCGCCCGGTGCGGACGGAACCGATATCATGCAATTGCAATGGGAGAAATGCACGACAACATAAAGACGATCCTGTCGTTTCTGCGCTCGCTGCGGCAACACAACGACCGCGTATGGTTCAACGACAACAAAGACCGATATCTGAAAGTGAAAGAGGAGACCGAGGCTCTGGCCGGGCGACTGATAGCCGGCGTGGCCCGGTTTGATCCGGAAGCCTCGATGCTGAGTCCGCGCGACTGCCTGTACAGGATATACCGCGACACGCGCTTCTCGGCCGACAAGACTCCATACAAGACGCATATCGGAATATACATAAATCCGCCGGGCGGTAAGAAAAGCCCCACGTGCGGCTACTATCTGCACCTCGAACCCGACAACTGCCTCGTGGCGGGAGGATGCTGGTGCCCCGGCCCGCAGCTCGTCAAGGCGATAAGGCAGGACATCTACGACAATGTGGAGGAATATCTCGAAATATTGGCTTCCGAGCCTTTTTCCACATATTACAAGAGTGTGGGAGAGAATCTTCTGAAGACCGCGCCCAAGGGTTTTCCGAAAGACTGGGAACACATCGACCTGCTGAAACCGCGCGACTTCACCGCCTATGCCCCTCTGGGCGAGGAGGATCTCCGCGCCGCCGGCTTCGAGGAGAGGGTGCTTGCCCGCATGGAGGCGGTCAAGCCGCTCAACGACTTCTTCAACTTCACGATCACCGAATCGGGAGCCGCAACCGAATGAACACATCTATGAAACGCGCACTGCTGGTCATAAATCCGATCTCGGGCACTCTCCCCAAGGAGGGGCTGGCCGAACGCGTGCGTGAGCGTCTGGCTCCGGCCGGCTTCGAGACCGAAGCCGTGACAACCGAACGGGCCGGACACGCCGCCCGCCTTGCGGCGGCAGCCATGGCTGAGGGATACCACGCCGTGATCGCCGCCGGAGGAGACGGCACGGTCAACGAGATCGCCGGCGCGCTACGTTCCGGGCCGACCGCGCTCGGCATATTGCCCTACGGATCGGGCAACGGCCTTGCCCGCCATCTTTACGGATCGATCGACACCGACAGGGCGCTCGACATAATAGCCCGCGACAATGTGGAGCCGTGCGACTACGGCACGGTGAACGGACGGCCGTTCTTCTGCACGTTCGGACTCGGATTTGACGCCAAGGTAAGCAGAGAATTCGCCGAGATGCACTCGCGCGGACTCGCGTCGTACATCAGGAGCGCCGTGCAGGAGTATCTGTCGTATTCGCCGACTGTCTACGAGATCCGCACCGGCGAGCACGACGTGAGGATAAAGGCGTTTATCGTGGCCGTATGCAACGCCTCACAATACGGCAACAACGCGTTTATCGCGCCCGGAGCCTCGATACGCGACGGACTGCTCGACATAACCGTCATACACGTCGGCAATCCGCTGACCCGCGCTCTGGCCGGCGTCGAGCTTTTCACCGGACGCCTTGACCGCAACGTGCTCATACAGACCATGCGCGTGAGAAGCGCGCTGATCCGCCACCTGCCCGGACCGGGCCACATAGACGGCGAACCCGTCATGATGCCGCAGACCATGGAGGTGATGTGCCATCCGGGCGACCTGAAGATTCTGACCGACCCCGACAAGCCGCCGTTCCGCCCGTTCATCACCCCGATCGAATCGATACGCGACGACTCGACCTTTCTCGTGCGCGAGAATACCCGCATGGCAATCAGAAACATCCGCGAGAAACTCGGCAAGATATTCACGTTCTGATTTTTTTTGTCAGTTTGATTGAATTATCAATTTATTTTATTAATTTTGCATCTTGTAAAACAGTATATCAAACCACGCCCGCTGCAGGAGCCGCGCCGCGACCGGACAGCCTCCGCCACCGGGCAGAACAGACAGAATATGGCTAACAGAAACGAAGTCGAAGAGCAGAACGCTATTGACAAGCTCAACACAAACCTCAGCGAGGCAAGCGAGAAGATCGCGCAGAACAAGAAGGTGATCTTCTGGACAGTCGGAGGTCTCGCGGTCGTGGCCGCTTTCGTGCTCAGCTATTTTTTCATCTACCGCAATCCGCGTCTCAACAAGGCGTATGAGGCATACAACCAGGTCGAAATCCAGGCCATGGGCAATGACTCAATAGCTGCGGAGGGCTACAAGAAGGTGGCTGACCAGTATGGCAGCTCTTCGGCAGGCAATCTCGCGGCTCTCAGCGCAGCCGAGGCTTATTACGCACAGGGCAAATACAAGGAGGCTGTGAAATATCTCGAGAGCTTCTCGACATCGGAGCCTGTGCTCGCTGCCAACGCCCTTGCCCTCACCGGCGACTGCTATGTCAACCTCAAGCAATATGACAAGGCTCTCGACTATTTCAACAAGGCCATCAAGAAAGCCGACAAGAACCCCCAGATCGCCCCTCGCGTGCTTCTGAAAGAGGCAAACGTATATGACGAGCAGAAGAAGTATGACAAGGCTCTCGATTGCTACATGCAGATCAAGAACCAGTATCCCTCTTTCCAGACGGGCAACGGCATCGACATCGACGCCTACATCGCCCGCGAGAACGCGCGTCTCGGCAAGTGACCGGATGGTGCGGTAGCCGCAGGACGTGTGCCTGAGGCTGCAGGCATCGGTAAATCAGCAAACATTTCCATAAAATAATAAAACATTTGCTTATTTTATGAAAAGGGGTCTTGACTTTCGAGTCACGGCCCTTTTCTTCTAACCGGAGGAGTCGGAGTCCGAGCCGGAACACGCATCGGCTGAAACGCTCCTCTGACAGACTTAAGCAGCACATCATGACAGACCTGATTGTCCATACATGTCCTAACGGACTGCGCGTCGCGGCGGCAAGATCCGACGGCAACGTTGTCTATGCCGGCGTGCTCGTCAATGCCGGAAGCCGCGAGGACGGCGAGGGGCGCGACGGACTCGCGCATTTCGTGGAACACACTATTTTCAAAGGGACCTCGCGCAGGCGCGGGTGGCAGGTGTCGAACCGGATGGAGCTTGTGGGCGGCGAACTCAACGCCTACACCACCAAAGAAAACATCATGGTCTATACGAACGCGCCGTCGGGTCATGAGGAACGCGCGCTCGAACTTCTGGCCGATCTGACGGCCAACGCCTCGTTTCCCAAGGCCGAGACCGAACGCGAGCGCGGCGTGATCGTGGAGGAGATTCAGAGTTATCGCGACAATGCGTCGTATGCCGTGTTTGATGAGTTTGACGAACTTTTCTATGCAGGCAACGCGCTGGCTCACAATATACTCGGATATACGGATTCCGTTGACCGGCTGACGGGCGATGACGCCCTGCGGTTTCTGCGCAGTCGGTTTACGCCCGCCGACATGACGGTCTACTGCGTGTCGCCCTGCGATCCGGCCCGCAGTCTGCGCATAGCCGAGAAGCATTTCGGCAGACTCGACCGTCAGTCCACACCGCTCGCCCGGACCGCGCCGTTGCCCTGCGAGGCATTTGACGAGACACGCCACCGCGACAACCACCAGGCCAACACGCTGCTCGGCGTGCCGGCTTTTGCAGCCACCGACCCGAGGCGCTACGCGCTGTTCCTCTATTCCGCGATTCTCGGCGGCCCGTCGATGAATTCGCGCCTCAACCGCGAGATGCGCGAGCGGAGCGGCCTTGTGTATACCGTAGAAAGCAATGTGTCGCTCTATTCCGACACCGGCGCGCTGCAGATTTATTTCGGCACAGATCCGGGCAAAGTGGAGAAATGCACACGCATCGTGCGGCGCGAGATCGACCGTCTGGCGCAGACGACCATGTCGAGCCGGATGTTCGCGCAGGCGAAGCAGCAGCTCTGCGGGCAGTTGCTCGTGAGCGGCGACAACCGCGAGTCGTGCGCTATGTCGCTCGCCAAGTCGCTGATGCGCCATGGCCGTGTGCTCGACAACCGCCACACCGCCGACCGGATCATGGAGCTCTCTCCCTCCGACCTGCGCGACATGGCCGAGACGATAGCGTCGCTGCCGATGTCGCGGCTGACACTTGTATAGATCGATGTGGATTTACAGATTGATACAGATTGATATAGATTGAAAAAATGCGAATAGCCAATATCGACCTCGGGGAACGCCCCGTGTTGCTTGCTCCGATGGAGGATGTGACCGACCTCTCGTTCCGCATGATATGCCGCGAGATGGGGGCGGCGATGGTCTACACCGAATTTGTGTCGGCCGAAGCTCTTGTGCGCGACATAAGTTCGACTGTGCGCAAACTGACCATCGACGACCGCGAGCGCCCGGTGGCCATACAGATATACGGCCGCGAACCGGAGGCGATGGTTGAGGCCGCGAAGATCGTGGAGCGCGCGCAGCCGGATCTGATCGACCTTAATTTCGGATGTCCCGTTAAGAAGGTAGCTTCGAAAGGGGCCGGAGCCGGAATGCTTCGCGACATACCGAAACTTCTCTCCATAACCCGTGCGGTGGTAGATGCCGTCAGTCTGCCTGTGACCGTAAAGACCCGTCTCGGATGGGACTGCGAGAACAAAATAATTACCGATCTCGGCCCGCGGCTTCAGGACTGCGGCATAAAGGCCCTGACCGTACACGGACGCACCCGGTCGCAGATGTACACCGGAAGCGCCGACTGGACTCTGATCAAGGCGCTCAAGGATGACCCGAGGATGGAGATTCCGGTGATCGGCAACGGCGACATAACGACGCCGGAACAGGCCCGCGACGCGTTCGACAATTTCGGAGTGGACGGCGTGATGATCGGCAGGGCGTCGTTCGGCGCTCCGTGGATATTTCACGAAGTGAGGCAGATGCTCGATACCGGCTCGTACACCCCGCTCGGCATCGACGATAAATTCGCCATTCTGCAGCGGCAGATCCGCGAAAGCGTGGAGCGCATAGACGAATACCGGGGAATACTGCATATCAGGCGGCATCTGGCGTCGTCGCCGCTCTTCAAGGGCATTCCCGACTTCAGGAGCACCCGCATCCGCATGCTCAGGGCTGAGACCGTCGGCGAGCTTCGGTCGGTGCTCGACGAAGCTCGCGACAGGGTAGGGGAGGCCTGTGCCGGAGAATCCCGGTAGAACCGCAACCGGCGGATTCCCTGCAAGAAAACAGAAAACTGATTGATTTGAATAAGTAAAGTTTATGATCATGAAAACATGGCTTAAGAAAGCACTGCCGGCGCTCGCACTGTTGGGGGCGGCCGGGATGCAGGCGAGACAGACCGTATATGACGCCGGTCCGTTCGACAGGCTCTCGCAGTCGGGCGACATCGACATTGTCTACAGATCTGTGCCTGACTCGACAGGAATGGTCGTATACGACTCTGACCGCGATTTCTCTGACGCGATCGAGATTACCAACAATGACGGTCGCCTGAGCATCCGCGAGGTGGCGGGTCACGGTCCGGGGGAACTGCCGGTGCTTCGTGTGTACTCCGATTATCTGTCGGAGATAAAGAGCGAGGGTGACGCCTCGGTCGAGGCATTCATCACGGCTGCCACTCCGACGCTGTCTGTAAGGCTTGTCGGCAACGGCAGCATCATATGCGACGGCGTGAGGTCGCCCAAGGCGAAGGCCGCCATAACCACGGGCAACGGCAGCATCGTCATGCGAGGCAAATGCGCCGAAGCAAGATTCGAACTGACAGGAACCGGAGTGATCCAGGCCGACGAACTGGAGGCCGAATCGGTGAAATGTCTCGCGCTCGGCACAGGCTCGATCGGCTGCTGGCCGGAGCGGGCGCTTGATGTGCGCGGCATCGGCACCACAAAGATATACTATCGCGGCGACCCGAGGATCAAGAAGGTCGGTGGAGCACGACTGTGGCAGATAAAGGCGGCTGACATAACCGACAGCGCATTGCCGGACATCGACGAACCCGACCTCGACGACGATGACGAGTATCAGGAAGACTGACACCGCCGCCAGGGAGCCCTCGCTAAAACTGCGCACGGCCAGGACGCTGAAGTGGAACACGATCGACCGCGTGATGTCGCAGGTGATATACGCGGTGTCGGGCGTCGTGCTTGCCAATCTGCTGTCTAAAGAAGACTTCGGACTGGTGGGTGCGCTGCTTGTGTTCCAGGCGTTCGGCATACTGTTTGTTGACAGCGGATTCGGTTCGGCACTGCTCCAGAAGAAGACGCCGACGCGAACGGACTATTCGACCGTATTCTGGTTCAACCTTGCGGTCAGCCTCGCCGTATACGCGGTTCTATTCTTCTGCGCCCCGCTGATCGCCGACATATTTCAGGGTGACCGCCGTCTGATACCGCTGTCGCGGGTGATGTTCCTCTCCTTTATTCTTAATGGGCTGGGGCTCGTGCAGACCACGCGCCTGATGAAGAATATGGACGTCAGGCAGATAGCCATAGCCAACACCGTGGGTCTCTGCGTGTCGGGAGGAACCGGCATATGGCTTGCGCTTGAAGGCTACGGCGCGTGGGCGCTTGTGTGGCAGACCGTTACGCTCGCCGCCGTCAAGACAGGATGGCTGTGGGCGACAGGCGGCTGGAAACCTGACGCCGTATTCAGCCGCACGTCGCTCGGCGAAATATGGCGCGTCGGACTGAGCGTCTTCTCATCGTCGGCGCTCAATACGTTTTTTCTGTACATATATTCGTTTGTGATAGGCGCGTTCTATAATCTTGCGTCGCTCGGTGTCTACACGCAGGCCGACAAATGGAGCAAGATGGGGAGTGCCTCGATCTCGCAGGTGCTGACTGCGTCATTCGTGCCTTTGCTCTCACGGTTTCAGGACGACGGCGAGAATTTTCGCCGCTACGTCTCGAAGATCAACCGGTTTACGGGCTTCATACTGTTTCCGGTTCTTACCGGGGCTGCGCTTGCGGGCACACCGCTGTTTCACACACTGTTCGGACACAAATGGGACGCGGCGATCCTGCTGTTCCAGATACTCTGCATACGCGGCATATTCATTGTACTGATATCGCTTTACACCAACTATCTTCTGTCGCTCGGCCATGCGCGACGCCTGATCATGGTCGAGATCGTGAAAGACGGGCTGATTTTCGCAGCGATAATGGTGACAGTATGGTTTCACAGCGTACCGTTGCTTGTGTGGGGACAGCTCGGCGCATCGCTGGTGACATACGCGATAGTGCTTGTCATGGCAAGCCGGGTCACCGGAGTGCCGGCAAGGCACATGACAGGCGATCTGCTGCCATACGCGGTCATGACACTGCTGATGGCGGGAGTCTGCCGTGTGATGTTGTCACTGACCGAGATCCCGCTGTTGCAGCTCTCGCTCAAGGAGACTCCGCTGCTGCAGCTCGCGCTCACGGTCAGCGCAGGAGTAGTGACCTACCTTCTCCTCGCAAAACTGACCCGAAGCAAGGAACTGACCGAAGCCGCCGCCTACCTGTTCGGCCGCTTCCGCCGCAACCGGTAGCCGCCGCAGCGACCGGTAGCTGTCTCCGCGACCGGTAGCTGACTCCGCAGCCGGTAGCTGTCGCCGCAGCCGGTAGCTGTCGCCGCAACCGGCAGCTGACTCCGCAACCGGCAGCTGTCGCCGCAACTGGCAGCTGTCGCCGCAACCGCTGTCACTTCCGTATACGCTCTAAGGTATACATAAGCCGATTTGCCCGGGAATCACGATAGGATCACGATAAATTTGGCAGGAATAGCAAAAAACACAATTAAAAATTTGGCAGTATCAAAAAAAAGTGCTAACTTTGCACTCGCAAAAGGGAAACAAAGAGCAATGACTCACGAATCCCGCTCCGCAACGGTGCCATAGCTCAGTTGGTAGAGCAAAGGACTGAAAATCCTTGTGTCCCCGGTTCGATTCCTGGTGGCACCACAAAAGACCGCTAATTCTCAATGAGTTAGCGGCCTTTTATTCAACTATACCCCTCCGAGTCACCACAAAAGTCACCACGCCTATACTAACGTGCTGAAATATTGCTCGTTATACATGTTGCAACAGGCGCATATCTTTTATTGTAGCGACTTAATACGTTGATAATCAGTATATATTTCAAATTCATTCATATCCGTTCAGCGTCATTCAACCCAACATCACCGCCTCGCAACCCCAAACTTTAACAGACTTTAACTATATTCCGACGATAAAGTAACTATTCAGCGGACGCGCCGATGTAGTCGCCTTTTAGAAAAGGGCGAGGATTGCGTTGTAGGGCGAGTTACCGTGTTTCTTTGTGGTCTCGACGATTGAATGCAGATCCATAAAGGCATCGGCACCGATGTCTGAACGGAAGCATCCGGAGTTTTTGAGTTTGATTTTCAACTTTCTTATTCCACGTTCTGAAGCGTTGTTGTCCGGCGGTATTGCCGGGTCACGTAGAAAGTTGAAGATGTAGTCACGGCATTTCAGCAGGCCGTTCTTGAAAGTGGTAAACTTTTCGTTGAGTCTTGATAAATTTTCATCAATGAATTTGTCAAGGCGGTCAAGCCATGACTGAGGGTCAATCGACTCCGTCGGCTTCTGATTCCGTTCATGTATCGCTTCTTTAAAGAGGCTTTCCACCGATCCGGACCACTGCTGCTCCTTGTCAAGTTCGTTGAGATACTGGCATTCGCGAAGAAGATGCGCCAGGCACACCTGGTGATTGAGAAAGTGAAGTGCGAAGTATGCGCTGTGACGGTCTGTCACGGCAGTCATGCGTTCGAGTGAATCGCCAAAACGGTCTTCCAGCTCCTGTCCTTTGCGGCTCTTTCCGTGGAACACAAGTGTAAAATACACTGTCTGCGCTATCCACGCCCAGTCAAGACGTTTGTTGCAGTAGCAACCGGAATCGTCAAAACCAACTACAGGAGACTGCATTATATACTCCTTGATTTTCTCTATGGCAGGTTCTGCCGACCGTCTGGCATCATTAATCCAGTTGACGATTGCCCCCTGGCTGATTTCAAGACCGAACACTTCTTTGAAAAAAGCTGCCATACGATTATATGGGAGGAACTGAACCGTTGACAGGTATACGACAAAACCTTTTACGGAAGCGTCATACACAACGGCGTTGGAACGGCGACGTCGGGAGTGGGCTTTTACACGCTTGCCACAAGTACGGCATATCGTGACATAATGTCTGACCTCCGTTATCAATGGCTTTAGTTCCGGCAACGAGATGATCTGTGTGATGTAATCAAGCTCGGTGTCACATCCAGCCAGTGAATCTCCGCATTCATCACACAGGTCAGGTTTCTCATCCATGATATTGTCGACAGTATCGTTCAATCCGAGAGTGTTTCCTTCATGGCCGGGCTGACCTCCGGGTTTCCTGCCTGACGGTTTACGCAGGGACTTTGTACGACGGACAATCTCGTCTTTCATCTGCTCTTTTGACGGAGGAGTGCTGCTGTTGCCGGAGTTCTTCGGGGGCTCCTCATATTTTGAAAGGCGTTTGCGGAGTTCCTCAAGTTCTTTGTCCTTTTTTTTGAGCATCCGCTCAAGGGATTGAATTTTCTTGAGTTGAGCCTGCCCGTTCCGGCTAATCTGACATATTGTCGCATGCTGAGAGTCGATGGTTTTCTGCATCGACTCAATCTGGGCGGATAATCCGCACAGCACTTCTGTTATGTCATTAACCGGCTGTTTCACAGATACAAAGATAGCGATTTTATCTGACAAAAGCAAACAAAACCGCATCTAATTTCTATAAAATCAACAGATTAAACGCACCTATAGTTATAACGTCTATTCAATATTATCGCCGTAGCGTGTCCGCTGAATAGTTACACGATAAAAAGGTGGTGACCTCAGCCAAATTTTCGCCGGGTCACCACGCTCAAATCTAAAAATATGTTAAATTCTCGGTTCGAGTGGCGCGGTTTTCAACCATGAACCAGAACTGTCAGCACCGCCGAGAAGCGAAGATATTATGGATTGCACAGTGTGATGATTTTGTTGGGCTTATATAGTTGGGATTCGAGATTTTATTATTAAATTTGCATTTGGATTGGCATAGCCTCTCCAAGACATGCTGAAAAATAAGAAGCGTTATGCTTATCTTGTAAGTGAAAACGTAGGAACTTTTCATTAAGTGCAAGGATAGCATAGTGGTTCTCACGCATATGCGTGGGCTGCTATTGTTACATCTGCACTAATGGTTTCCTACGACCTTCACTTAAGACGTGGCATAGAAGTCCACGCTTCTGTTTCTATTGATGATCGAGTGGACTCTGGTCTATCTTAAATTGAGCAATGGCAATAATAGACGTTGTAAAATATCAGACCGTCGATGGCGAACTTTGCTACAAGTTCGACTCTGACGACTTGCGCATGGACACCCAGCTTGTGGTACACCCCGCCCAAACGGCTTTCTTTGTTAAAGGTGGTGCCATTTGTGACGCGTTCACCGCTGGCACATATAAACTTGACACTGAAAACATCCCTATCCTTAATAAAATTCTCAACCTCCCATACGGCTCTGAATCACCGTTCCAAGCCGAGGTTTGGTTTGTGAATCAAACTGCCAAGCTTAATCTTCCCTGGGGCACCCCACACCCAATTCAAATAGAGGACCCTCGATACCACATTATTGTGCCAGTTCGTGCTCACGGCCAGTATGGTATCCGAGTTACCAATCCTCGTGTGTTCTTAGAAACTCTCATTGGTAGCATGGGGTATTTCACATCTGAACAGATTGAACAGTTCTATAAAGGTAGAATAATTTCTGCACTTAATACTTTACTCGCCCAACAGATAGTCAACAATGGTGTTTCTATTCTTGACATCAACACACTATTGCTGACTATGTCTGACTCAATCAATGAACAGCTTAATCAGTTGCTCGGAAAGTATGGAGTTTCCATTATCGAGTTCTCGATAATGTCCGTTACCTTCCCGCAAGATGATGAAAGCGTTATTAAGCTCAAAAACGCAAAGGACCTTGCCGCACGTCTTAACATTACCGGTCGAGATGTTTACCAAATGGAGCGTAGCTTCAATGTACTTGAAGCCGCTGCTAATAACGAGGGAGCTGGCGGTCAGATGATGGGATTAGGTGTTGGTCTCGGTGCCGGAATGGGGGTTGGTAATGCTGTCGGCAATATTGCAGGTCAGTATATCAACACTAATCCGAATACCAATCAAGCACCACCAATTCCACAGTCAGCGCCATTATATTACTTGGCAATAAATGGCCAACAAGTTCCTAATCTTACTGTTGAGAACATTGCAGCATACATCGCTAATGGAATTGTCAATAGCGCTACTCTAGCTTGGACTCCCGGCATGGCAAACTGGCAACCAATTTGTCAAATACCGGATCTTGCCTCTTTAGTTAATACTCCAACACCTCCACCTCTACCTTAAATATGAAAATACTGTCGCCCATTTTTTATATTCTGCTCCTTATTATAAACATTGTGGCTGGACTAATCTTATCCGGTTATCCCATCGTTAATATGGCAATTAATAGTGTCGTGCTTTTTGTTGCATTGCTATTATCTGTTTGGGTTAATCGGGCTCGACTCCTATCAGCTTTTAGACTCTCTCTTTCTTTTTCTCTTCCCTCCTTTACACTTATTGAATTTGTTATTGGATGCCTTGCGCCATCTCAATTTCAAGACAATTGGGCCATCATCGTAAATCTTTGTTTGATTTGCCTTGAATGGCTCATGATATACATAGTAGTCGAACGATCTGATAAATCATTAATACAGCAATAATATGAAACCACTTACTTGTGAAATGTGCGGAAGCACAAATCTCTTAAAACAGGATGGTGTTTTCGTCTGTCAGTCTTGCGGTACCAAATACTCAGTTGAGGAAGCCAAAAAGATGATGGTCGAAGGTACCGTGTCTGTCGAAGGCACCGTAAGAATTGATACATCTTCTGAGTTGCAGAACTTGTATCAAATCGCGAGAAGGGCAAAAGATTCCAACAACAGCGAGAATGCTCAAAAGTATTACGACATGATTCTCGTCAAGGATCCCAATAGTTGGGAAGCAAGTTTCTATGTTGGATACTATAGCGCAATGCAATGCAAAATTGGAGAAATCTCGCTTGCAGCTCAGAAAGTATCGGATTCATATCCAGCAACTTTGACCCTTATCCAAAGCAACCTTTCCGACAAGGAACAAGAAGAAGCAATTACCGAAATCACTAATAGAGTCATAGAATTAGGTAATATGCTCTTTAATGCGGCATATTCATCTTACAAGGATATAGACGGCTCAGTAAGAAACCAGTTTAGTCCTGAGTATATGAACCATGCCTTCTGTGCTGCTAATCTGATGCTCTTATGGGGCGATCAACTACATGACATCGATCAAACAAAATACAAAGATACAATCGTTGCATTATGGTCTAATGGTGTAGACTGCATGGGATTGGCTCTTAAGGGTGCGTTGGATGCCGACTCAATGGCTGCACTCAAAACTATGGCAGACGCGTACGAGAATAAAATCTCAGAGTTGTCTCCAGACTACCAAAAAAAGAACTACTCATCAGGTCCGTGCTATGTCGCAACGGCGGTGTACGGCTCATACGACTGTCCCGAAGTATGGACTCTTCGTCGCTTTCGCGACAATATTCTCGCAGAAACTTGGTATGGACGCGCCTTCATCAGCACATATTATGCCATCAGTCCGACTCTTGTGAAATGGTTTGGTAATTCTTCCATATTTAAGACAATTTGTCTCGCTCCGCTTAACAAACTGGTTAGTAAACTTCAAGCTAATGGAGTTGAGTCTACACCGTATCAGGATCGCAATTTCTAAGCATCAATACATATGGAACGCGTACTCTATATACTTGTTGCTCTTATCTCCGTAGCATTAGTAGGCTGTGGAGGTGGTGAAAGTTCAGCCAATGAACTGCAAGCTAAGGTTGACTCCTTAACAAATGTTGTTTCATCTCAGCAGGCTTCAATTTCTGCAATGCGGGATTCTATAGCAGTTCTCCAGTTTCCAGCAGACCAGCGCTTGGCTAAGATTAAGCGGCTTATTGCCGATGAGTCGTTTGCAGAAGCAAAAAAAGAGATTGCAGCCTTACAGTCGTACTTTCCAAATTCACAGGAGGCTACTCAATGCCCTTCTCTTGTAGAAAGTATTAACTCTAAACTTGCAGCCATAGAAGCCGAAAAAGCAAGGATTAAGGCTCAGGGATTTAAAGTATTTAAGGACAATATGAGCTGTTCAGACAATGAAGAGAATTATAGCTTTTCGGGTTTTACATTTGGGCGAACCTTTACATTTGATAACTGTTATGATGTAGATGAGTACTCATACAGAACTGCGGATAAGGATAATACATATTTGTTATTCTCTTTGAGAATGTCAACAAAAAAGAAATATGCTTCTCCTCCAAGTATTTATATATACGAGGTGTCAGGAGATAGACTAAGGAGAATAACTCATTGTATGGAAGAGTATGCCAGTTGGACAAGTTATGGCGCAAAGATTGGCAATTACAGCGATGACAGCCATGATTTTTCAAAAGTAAATTCCGTAAATTATAAATTCGCTGGAGAGATTGAACAGATAAAAACCAAAAAAACTCTCTTTGTATTATTTTCAAAGGATGGTCATAACTTAAAAGATGAGTTATCGGTTGAAGATGTGCATAATGACTGTATTGTCATCAAGATTCTAAATCGCAATGCCATATAAATGATGCGAATGCATCTCTCAATGATATGAGCGGTTTGAATCAGATTGTATGAAAAATTTATTCAACGCCACCTAGGAGATTTCTGATTCCTCGGTGGCGTTGCCGATTAATGCAATTTAGGCCCTTTTCGGCGTTGTTTTGCTTTCTGCTCGTCACGGAAACGGTGCAAAGCCTCTTCAATGCTCATGCCGGGGTGCATTTCAAGGAAGTGCTTGAAGTCGTCAGGCAGTCCGTCACTGTGAGCGAAGCCTTGTTCTTCAGGAATGTTTCCACCGAGAGAAGGCGATGACAGGCGAATTCCGACACTCGGCGATGACGATGCTGAGGATTGCTTTGCTGCCAGTTGTCGCAGGAAGGC